>CANOKG010000010.1 GCA_947566655.1 uncultured Muribaculaceae bacterium
CGTATATGGGCCGAAAACTCATATTGTGAACGTCGCAAGGTGGGCGCCATCATAGTCAAGAACTCGATGATAATCTCTGATGGTTATAATGGCACTCCGTCGGGCTTTGAAAATGTGTGTGAGGATGAAAACGGTTCGACGAAGCCTTATGTGCTGCATGCCGAAGCCAATGCCATAACTAAAGTGGCACGCAGTAACAATTCGAGCGATGGTTCCACTCTTTATGTCACAGCATCTCCTTGCATGGAATGTTCCAAACTTATTATTCAGGCCGGTATAAAGCGGGTGGTGTTCAATGAATTATACCGTCTGGCCGACGGTGTCGAACTGTTGGAGCGTGCAGGTATTGAAGTAGTACATGTAGATAGCATTGAAGAGTAGAAAGACGTATAATTAAAATTCCAATAAGACAAATTAAAAAACTAAGGTAAAAGGCTTTAAGAGGCCATTGCAAATTATAACGAAATGAACAAACGCACTATATCTCCCTGGGTACCTATTATTGTTGCTGTGACTTTTGTAGTGGGCGTTGCCGCCGGCATATATATGAATCGTTCCACCGGCCGCCGCCAAGGTGAACAAAAGTTGGGCTACATACTGAATATGATTGACGCTGACTATGTCGATGAGGTTGATCTTGATTCTATTGTCGAAAAAACTATACCGTCGTTGCTAAGCAATCTCGATCCCCACTCGGTATATATTCCGGCCGAATCTTTGAAAGCGGTAAATGAGGATCTCGACGGGTCGTTCAGTGGCGTAGGTATAAGTTTCACTATACAGAACGACACTGTGACAGTGATCGAAGTCATTTCGGGTGGTCCGGCTGAGAAGGTGGGTATAATGGCGGGGGACAGGATAGTGTCGATCGACGGAGATCCATTTACCGGAGAAACTATCGACAATGATAAAGTAATGAAGACTCTGAAAGGAGAGAAAGGCTCTAAGGTCACACTCGGTATCAAACGTAACAGTTCTACGAAAGATCTTAGTTATGAGGTTACACGCGGCGATATCCCTGTCACTTCGATTGATGCGGCCTATATGCTTTCCGATGGTGTCGGTTATGTCAAAATCAATAAGTTTGGCCGTTCTACCTACAATGAATTTTATCAGGCTTTGAACCAGCTTAAGCGCGATGGAGCTACCGATTATGTGATAGACCTGCGTGGCAATGGTGGCGGATTCATGGAAATGGCTGTCCTTATGGTAAACGAGTTCTTGCCCCGAGGCTCTATGATTGTGTATACCCGTGGCCGCGACGGCCGAAACAGTCAGGCTAATTTGGCCGATGGCTCAGGCTCATTTCAGGATGCCGGTGTTACGGTCTTGATTGATGAATTTTCGGCAAGTGCCAGCGAAATTTTTGCAGGAGCTATGCAAGACAATGACCGTGGCGTGGTTATAGGCCGCCGTTCGTTTGGTAAGGGATTGGTACAGACCCAGTCGATGTTGCCCGACAGTAGTGCGATACGACTAACCATCTCGCGTTATTACACTCCTTCGGGACGTTGCATACAAAAAGATTACAGTAACATTGACGATTATAACCGCGATATTCTTAACCGCTATGACCACGGTGAGGCTTTTAATGTCGATTCGGTTAAGTTGGATAAGACCTTGACTTATACAACCAAGGGTGGCCGCACAGTTTATGGTGGCGGTGGTATCATGCCTGATATCTTTGTGCCTAATGACACGATGGGCATTACGACCTACTATCTGAAGGTAAGGAATGCCGGGTTGTTCCAGAAATGGGCGTTCGAGTATGCCGACAAGCACCGTGAGCAACTTGCCGCCTGTAAGGATATTGAGCAATTGTTGGCTACATTGCCGTCAGACTATGCTTTGCTGGATGATTTCAGTAGCTACGCTGCACGCAATGGTATTCCCAAACAATGGTATTATATCAAACAATCGGGTGCATTGATTGTTGATACATTGAAGGCTCTGATAGCACGTGATGCCCTTGGTATTCCCGGTTACTACATGATTATTAACCGTGGCGACAACACAGTGGAGAAAGCTGTCGAGACATTACAAGGCGGTTGTAAACTGCTCGACTTCGAGACGCCGCCGGCCGAGGAGTAACAATAGTGTGTCGGTTTTATTAAACCACGGTAATTTTGTCTGATTTAACTATGAAAAAATTTGAGATAAGACAGCAGGTCAAGAACCGTAAGGCCTTGTTGAATGATGATGACCGGGTGGTGGCGGCAACCAAGGTTTTCGACCAATTGGAGAAGTTGGCGGCATTCATGATGTCTGACAGGGTGTTGATGTATAATTCTCTCCCCGACGAACTTTCTACGCGCATGTTTATTGATAAGTGGGCCGACCGCAAGCACTTCTTCCTTCCACGTGTAAATGGTGTCGATCTCGATATTCTTCCATACGATCGCACGCGCATGCACCTCGGCGCATTCCGCATCGAAGAGCCTTCGGGCGATGATATCGTAGATGTGGAGAAGCTCGATCTTATTATTGTCCCGGCAGTTGCGTTTGATCGTAAAGGTAACCGTGTAGGGCGAGGAAAAGGATACTATGACAGGCTTTTGGCGCGTACCAATGCTCTTACCATTGGTGTTTGTTACGATTTTCAGTTATTTGACGATGTGGAGACCGAACCCCACGATCGTGCGGTTGACTTAGTAATCACGCCTTCGGGAATTTATACAATTAGGAGTTAGGAAAGAGGAATTGTTTTGAATTAGGAATGAGAAATTAGGAATTAGGAATTAGAAATTGTTGCAATTTCTGATTCCTTTTTTTTGATTATCCCATTAATAGATTGAAATTCCTCATTCCTAATTCAAAAAATTCCTCATTCCTCTTTCCTCATTCCTAATTCAATTCGTACCTTTGTAGTATGATATCGATAAACAATCTGTCGGTCGAGTTTAGTGCAAAGTCGCTGTTCGACAATGTTAGTTATGTGATTAACCGCAAGGATAGAATTGCTCTTACCGGTAAAAACGGTGCGGGTAAGTCAACTATGCTTAAAATCATCGCCGGGTTGCAACGTCCTACTTCGGGCACGGTCGCTGTTCCCCAGGATATCACTATCGGGTACCTGCCACAGCATATGACGATAAACGATACCTCTACAGTGATAGAGGAGGTTAGAACGGCCTTTTCTCATATTGATGAGATGCGTGCCAAGCTTGACCACTTGAACCGGCAGCTCTTGGAGGCTACTGATTATGAAAGTCAAGAATATCAGGATCTGATAGATCGTATGACAACACTCACCGAGCAGCTTGCTATGGAAGAGAGTGAGAATTGTGAGGCCGAGATGGAAAAAACTCTTACCGGTTTAGGTTTTGTAAGGGAAGATTTTAATCGTCCTACGGCCGAGTTCAGTGGAGGTTGGCGCATGCGCATCGAGTTGGCCAAGCTGTTGTTACAGCGCCCCGATGTTTTACTGCTCGACGAGCCTACCAATCACCTTGATATAGAGTCAATACAGTGGTTGGAGAGCTTTTTGGTCTCCAAAGCCAATGCTGTGGTATTGGTGAGCCACGACCGTGCATTTATCGATAATGTAACTAACCGCACTATTGAGATATCTCTTGGAAAAATATATGATTATCAGGTAAACTACTCTAAGTATGTGGTTCTGAGACAGGAACGACTTGAACAGCAGATGCGTGCCTATCAAAACCAGCAGAAGCAGATTCAAGATACCGAAGATTTCATAGAGCGTTTCCGTTACAAAGCTACCAAGTCGGTGCAGGTGCAGAGCCGCATCAAGCAATTAGCTAAAATTGAGCGTATCGAGGTCGATGAAGTCGATACCTCTCACTTGAACCTGCGATTCCCCGATGCTCCACGTTCGGGCGATTATCCCGTGATTGCCGATGGTGTAGGGAAGAGTTATGGCGATCACACAGTATTCAGAGGTGCCACGTTTACCATAAAACGCGGTGAAAAAGTCGCTTTCGTAGGCAAAAACGGAGAGGGTAAATCTACGCTGGTGAAGTGTATTATGGGTGAGATACCATTCGATGGAACTTTGAAAGTAGGACATAATGTCAAGATAGGTTATTTTGCCCAGAATCAGGCTCAGCTACTCGATGGAGAGATAACGGTATTTGATACAATAGACAGGGTTGCTGTAGGCGATATCAGAACAAAAATTCGCGATATACTCGGTGCATTCATGTTTGGTGGCGAGGCTTCCGACAAGAAGGTAAAGGTGTTGTCGGGCGGTGAAAAAACGCGTTTGGCAATGATTCGCCTGTTGTTGGAACCTGTCAATCTCCTTATTCTCGACGAGCCTACCAACCACCTTGATATGAAAACAAAGGATATACTTAAGCAGGCTATCAAGGATTTCAATGGCACGGTAATTGTGGTGAGTCACGACCGTGAATTTCTTGACGGCCTTGTCGAGAAGGTATATGAATTTGGCGGTGGCCGGGTAAAAGAATGCCTTGGTGGTATATATGAATTTCTCGAGAAGAAAAAAATGGCATCGTTGGCCGAGCTTGAGCTCTCAAAATCACACACTGCACAGCAGCCGCGAAGCAACGACTCGAGAAACGATACAAAATCTATTAAGCCGATTCCACAGGATACAACTACCGTCACTGACCGGAAGCTGAGCTATGCCGAGCAGCGCGAGCGGGAGAAAACCATAAAGAGGGCGCAGAAAAAGGTTGCCGAAGCCGAGTCTCAAATTTCGGCTATAGAAACCGAGATAGCCGATATCGAATCCAAAATTGCAGCCGGTGACATTACTCCCGATATTTATGATCTGCATGCTGCCCGTACAAAGGCTCTCGAGAATGCAATGTCGGTTTGGGAGCTGGCTTCGATGGAACTTGAAGAATTGATGCAGAAATAGACAGCGGGATTGTATGGACGTAAACATAAAGCCCGACATAGATCTCGACAACCCCGAGTTTCAAGATATTTGGAATCTTATATCTCACACTTCGCGAAGCGTGTTCATGACCGGAAAAGCCGGTACAGGTAAGTCAACATTCCTGCGTTATATTACCGAACATACTAAGAAGAAGTTTGTGGTATTGGCTCCTACTGGTATTGCTGCTGTAAATGTTGGCGGTGTAACGATGCATTCGTTCTTTCGTATCCCGTTCAAACCGTTGATGCCCGACGACCCCGATTTTGCTGTTGACCGTCTTAAACAGCGAATGAAGTACTCCCATGAGCATATAAAGCTTATAAGAAGTCTCGACTTGATTATCATTGACGAGATTTCGATGGTGAGAGCTGATATTATAGATTTCATGGACAAGATACTGAGAGTGTATACCGGTCGTAGGTTTGATCCTTTCGGAGGAAAACAATTGTTACTTGTAGGTGATATTTTTCAGCTTGAACCGGTCGTCACGGGCGATATGCGTGATATCCTATCCCGTTTTTATTCCAATCCATTCTTTTTCACGGCTTTGGCGTTTAAAGATTTTCCCGTTATTCCTATTGAGTTGAAAAAGATTTATCGCCAGCACGACCGTGAGTTTATATCATTGCTCGACAGGGTGAGGGTAGGAGCTCCAACCGCTGGTGACTTAGCCTTGTTGGGAAGTCGTGTCGATCCTCAGGCCGAGTGTGGCGACGAAGAGTTTGTAATGACTCTTGCTGCCAGGCGCGATATGGTCGACAGTATCAACGACAGCCGCCTTGCCAAGTTGACTACACCGCTCGTTACATATAAGGGGAAAATTCAGAATGATTTTCCTGAAAGCTCTTTGCCGGCACCGAAGGAGTTGACGTTGAAAGTGGGCGCTCAGGTAGTCTTCGTGCGTAACGACCGCGACAAGCGTTGGGTGAACGGTACTATTGGTCGCGTTTATGAGGCTTCGCCAAAGCGGCTGGAAATAGAATTGGAATCGGGTAAACGCCATGTGGTTCAACCCGAGGCGTGGGAAAATATAGAATATGGGTATGACGAAGAGACCCATAAGGTAACCGAAACTGTAAAAGGTGTGTACACCCAATATCCCATAAGGCTGGCATGGGCTTTGACGGTTCATAAGAGTCAGGGACTGACTTTTTCAAAGGTAATCATAGATCTCGGTCGCGGAGCATTTTCAAGTGGTCAGAGCTATGTTGCGCTCAGCCGCTGTACCGGACTTGACGGGTTGACCCTGAAATCGCCGCTTACCTCGCGCGATATATTTGTCAACTCGGCCATTACAAGTTATACCAGGCTTTTCAACAACCAGTCGCTTATAACACGTGCTATAGACGAGGCGAGGGCCGATGGCTATTACCGTGAAGCGGCTTCGGCTTTCAATAAAGGAGATGTGTCGCGTGCGGTTGAATTGTTTGTTCAGGCTGTTTCGGCACGTAATGAACTGGGACGTGAATCGGTGAAGCGCTTGCTGAAAGTAAAGCTGTCGACTATAGGGGTTCTTAAAGAACAGATAACCGGGTTGCAAGCTCAGCTTGAGGATAATGCCCGCCAGTTTGATGCATTGGCTCGGGAATATGTCTTGATGGGAAATGATTGTCTTAAAGAAGGTGAACTTGAAGCGTCATTGGCCAATTTTGATAAAGCTTTGAAAGTGTCGGTGAAGAATACCGAGGCTTTGATGGGGAGGGCCCGCGTCTATGCCGAGAGTGGCGAACCCGATAAAGCGATTGCTGATTACAAGCGGGTGATATCCCTGACACCGCGCGACTATTATGCATCATTTGAACTGGCCGATCTGTATATGCAAACAGGTGAGATGTATGAAGCTTTGAACTGGTTTTTGAATGCTTTGAATATCAATGATAAGGAAAAACGACTGTACTTAAGGTTGGCCGACTTGTATGAGCGCGTAGGCGATGAAGAGGAAGCAACTTATTACCGTGCACAAGCCCGCAAACATAAAAAGTAAGGCTTGCCCTTGCATAACCAACGTTTTAAATTGTTAATAATAAGTTTAGGTAATTTGTGCCATAAATTGTATTTAAGGCAAATAATTTTTATATTTGCAAAACAATCTATATCTCAATCTCTCTGCCATAATCATTATCGCTAAATTATTAACAAATTAATGTTTACCATGAAATTAGGGTATAATACATTTGTTGCCTCAATTCTTGTTTCTTCGTTTACGGGGATGGCTCAGACAGCCCCAAAGCCCTGTGGTCCTGTACCTAACCATCGTCAATTGGAATGGTATGATCGTGAAATGATTGCGTTCTTTCATTTTGGTATCAATACTTTTGAAGACTTTGTCAATGAAGGTGATGGGCGAGCATCAACTGCGATTTTTAATCCTACTGAGCTTGACTGCAATCAATGGATGAAGACACTTAAAAGTGCCGGAATCCCGGCTGCAATTCTTACAGCCAAACATGCCGATGGTTTCTGTCTGTGGCCAAGCCGATATACCGATTATAGCGTTAAAAATGCATTGTGGAAAGACGGTAAGGGTGATGTCGTTAGAGAATTTGTTTACGCATGTGAGGACAATGGAATTAAGGCCGGAATATATCTTGGTCCACATGATCGTCATGAACATCTCAATCCCTATTATAGCACCGAAAGCTATATGCAGTATTATGCCGATCAGTTAAGCGAGCTTATGACCGAGTATGGGAAGATTTGGGAAACATGGTGGGATGGTGCCGGTGCAGATGAATTAACTACACCGTTGTATGCCGTTTGGTATGATATAGTGCGCAAAAATCAGCCGGATTGTGTTATTTTCGGAACGAAGAATTCATATCCTTTTGCCGATGTTCGCTGGATGGGTAACGAGGCTGGACGTTGCGGCGATCCGTGTTGGTCGACTACCGATTCAATCGCTATACGCGATGAAGCGGCCAATTATGTGGGGCTTAACAACGGTGTTAAAAACGGCAATGCCTATATTCCAGCTGAGACCGATGTCTCTATACGTCCCAGCTGGTTTTATCATCCCGAAGAGGATTCGCAAGTGAAATCGGTGAGTGAACTATGGGATATATACTGTTCATCGGTAGGACATAATAGTGTGCTGTTGATTAACTTTCCCCCCGATAGAAGAGGTCTGATACATTCGCTTGATTCGTTAAATATGTCGATTCTACGCTGTGGAATAGATGAAACTTTCTCTAAGAATATTCTGGTAGGCTCTACGATATCGGCTACTAACCTACGTGGAAAAGATTACAGTCCATATAATCTTATTGATGACGATAAGTCAACTTATTATGCAGGTAAAGATGGACTTGTCGATGCCGACATTATATTTAAGCTGCCCCGAAAGGAAACTTTTGATTGCTTGATGTTGCAAGAAGTGATATCGTTGGGCCACAGAACAACTAAATGGTGTGTCGAATACTCTAATGACGGTAAGCAGTGGAGTGTTGTTCCTGAAACTGCGTCTCTGCAGTCGATAGGTAACAAGTGGATCGTAAGATTCAATCCGGTTGAAGCAAAATATGTGAAACTTAGAATATTGGATGGTAATGCAACACCGGCATTGCATTCGTTTGGAGTTTATCGGCAATCAAAACTATTAAAATAATCAATCATGAAAACTTTAAAGTTTATTTCATCATTCTTGTTTGTAGCTATCGGCTCTATGCAGGTGTTCGGGTTATCGATCAAGAAAAATCAAAATTACGAGATAAGGTGTGGAGCCGGTCTCGTTATCGACAATCAAGAAAGCTTCTCTCCGGGTTCCAGACTTTTTCTTTCAAAGCCTGTGGAAGGTAAAGAGTCGCAAGTGTGGCAATTTGTTCATGTCGAGGGGGATATCTATTGTATCTTCAGCCCTTTGACACAGATGGCTATCGATAATGGCAATAGACCTAAGCCAGGACAAAAACCGCTGCAATGGGGACTAGATACCGGCAATCAGAACCAGCTCTGGAAAGTGACTGAAAATAATGATGGGACAGTTTCTATAACAGGTGTACACACCGATATGAGTCTCTCTTCGAGCGATGCCCCTCAGTTTGGCGAACCATTGGTGCAGTATCCTGCTTCAAGCGGGTCTCAGGCTCAACGCTGGACTCTTGTGAAATCAAATCTAAAAGTTGTGGCTGAACCAGTTAAGACCAAAAGTAATAATGATTGGGAAAACGAAAAAATCTTTGCTATTAACAAGGAACCGGGATTCTCAACATTTATCCCTTATGGTTCGGTAGGTGAGATGCACCGTGATCCCTATTATAAGCGCCCTTGGGAGCGTACCAACTCCTCTCGCTATATGTTGCTCAACGGCAACTGGAAATTCAATTGGGTGAAAGCGCCTGATGAGCGTCCTGTCAATTTTTATAAACCCGGTTACAATGTTGACGATTGGGCCGAGATTGCAGTGCCATCAAACTGGGAAATGCACGGCTACGGCACACCTATCTATACCAACATTACCTATCCATTCCGCAATAACCCACCGTTCATTCAGGGGCAGCGTGGTTACACGGTGGTCAACGAGCCTAATGCAGTAGGTTCTTATCGACGTAATTTCACCTTGCCCGATGATTGGAAAGGAATGGATATTTATATTACATTTGAAGGCTGTTACAGCGCCATGTATGTGTGGGTAAACGGCAAGAAGGTGGGTTACAGCCAAGGTGCCAACAATGATGCACGCTTTAATATTACCAATTACGTGAAGAAAGGTGAAAATACTCTCGCTGTCGAGGTATACCGCTGGTCAGACGGTAGCTATCTCGAAGATCAGGATATGTTCCGACTAAGTGGTATTCACCGCGATGTATACTTGACAGCTGCTCCCAAAGTACACATCAGCGATATTCATCTTACCGATCAACTTTCGCCAAACTATGATAGTGCGGTATTGAAGATGGCAACCAAGGTTACCAATAATACCAAAAAGAATAATGATGTGCAGGTGCGCGCTTCGTTGCTTAACGCCCGCGGTAAGGTGTTGAAATCGACCAATTCACCTATGACAGCGATAGCCAAAGGAGGTGAAGATGTAGTGGAATGTGAACTTTCACTTCTCGATCCTAAATTGTGGAGTGCCGAAGTTCCAAATCTTTATACTGTTGATATAGAGTTGATTGATTCAGATGGAAACGTTCTTGAAACTACCTCCCAAAAGTATGGCTTCCGCGATATACAAATTAAAGACAACAAGGTATATATCAACGGAATGTTGACAATTTTCAAAGGTGCGAATCACCACGACACCCATCCACAGTATGGCAGGGTTTTACCTGTTGAAACTATGATTGAGGATGTGCTTTTGTATAAGCGTAACAATCTGAACACCATACGCACAAGTCACTATCCAAAGTCGCCCAAGATGTATGCACTGTTTGATTACTACGGCATTTATGTTATGGACGAAGCCGACCAAGAGTGTCACGGTAACAATTCACTTACCAACAATCCAAGTTGGATGGGTGCCTATGTTGACCGTGCTGTAAGAATGGTTGAGCGAGATAAAAATCATCCGTCGATTATTTTCTGGAGTCTTGGTAATGAAAGTGGAGGTGGATGTAATGTAAAAGCCGAGTATGATGCCATTAAGGAAATTGATGCGTCTCGTCCTATTCATTATGAAGGAATGAATGAGATTGCCGACATGGATTCCCGCATGTATCCGTCGATCGAGAGCATGATAAAACAGGACCGCGATGGCAGTAAGAAGCCTTTCTTCCTTTGTGAGTTTGATCACGCCATGGGTAATTCGATTGGCAATCTCGACCAGTACATGGATTATATTCAGAATCACTCGGAGCGCATGATTGGCGGTTGTATATGGGACTGGGTCGACCAGGGCATAAATAAATTTGGTGAGGACACTACCCATTACTACTTTGGCGGTAGCTTCGGTGATTATCCCAACGACCGCGATTTCTGTTGCAACGGTATTATCACTCCCGACCGCGCTGTAACTCCTAAACTGCTTGAGGTTAAGAATGCTTACCAGTACATACGCTTTACTCAGAATGAGCCTAACAGCATTTCGATTCAAAATGACTATACAGCACTCAATCTTCGCGACTTCAACTTGAAGTACAGCATTATAAAGAATGGACTACCCGTCAAAGAAGTCTTGATAGGAATGCCCTACTGCAGGCCTGCCGAAAACTGCACTGTTAAGATTGAAATGGATAAATATATGACCGATCCCGATGCCGAGTATTTCTTGAATATAGATGCTTCGTTAAAGAAAGATACCAGGTGGGCTCCCGCCGGTCATGTTGTAGCATCGGCCCAAATTCCCTTGAGAGGTAGCTACAAAAACGACGCTGTTGTGAATGACGGCAAGGTTTCTACTTCCGAAACATTGGGTTACCTGAATCTCACCAATCCCAACAACGATTGGGCTATCAAATTTAATAAGATAACCGGTACACTCTCGTCGGTAACCTATGGTGGCAAAGAAATGTTGCATGATGGCCAAGGGCTATCGTTCTACGGTTACCGTTCGATAAGTAATGAGCCTCGGTCATGGATGGAACACAATATCAAGTGTGAAGATTTTAATTGGCAAAAATCGGCCGATGGTAATTCGGTGACAGTCACAACCCGCCACAAAGCGGTTGTTGATGGCAATACCGTTGTTCCTTATAATGTAACCTACACGATAAATTCCAATGGATCGATCGATCTGAATTGTCAATTCGAAACCGGTGAGGGCTTTAAATTACCTCGTCTCGGCTTGCAATCAATGCTTAATCCACGCCTCGAAAATATCGAATGGTATGGTCGCGGACCTATTGAAAATTATCCAGACCGCAAAGCTGCCGCTTTCGTCGGTCGCTATTCTTCGACAGTCGATGGGATGCGTGAACATTATGTAAGAAGCCAGAGTATGGGTACTCGCACCGATACCCGCTGGTTGTCGCTCGTAGATGATAATGGTAAAGGCATTAAGATCGAGGCAATCGATACTCCGTTTGATTTCACTGCGCTCCATTACACCGATCGTGACCTTTGGGATGCTAAGTATGATCATGCAATCGATAAGGTGAAACGTAAAGAAGTTGTATTGAATATAGATTGCGCGACCCGTGGTCTTGGAAGCGCAAGCTGTGGACCTGGCCCACGTCCAGAGTTCCAGTTGAAGCCCGATTCTACCTATAGCTATACCTTCAGGATTTCACCATATACCCGTTAACAACGCAAATATAAATAGAAAGGGGCTGTCTAAACTTGTTAGGCAGCCTTCTTTATAGTTCATAGGCATTGAAATTATTGTTGTTTATGCCAGTCCTTTCTTTCATTTGAAATTTTATACTATATTTGCATAATTAATTTAATTTTTTATTCTGCTATGAAAAAATTATTTTGCATACTTTCACTCTTCGTGATATTATTCACGCTGAATAGTTGTGGACTTAAAAAACAAGTTTCTGTAAGACAATATTATCCACCAACCGAGGGTGATATTCCAATTATACAGACCAATCAACCATTGCCTCAAAATATTTTTCGCATTGGGTCAATTGTTGTAGGTGAAAGTGGATTAACTCCTGACGGGAAGTGTACATACGAAGCGTGCATGCAAGTAATAGAAAAAGAAGGTAGAAAGGTCGGAGCTCAATTGATATATTTGGTTAAGGTTAGGGAGCCAGATCTCTTATTTAGTACATGCTATAATATAACGGCAGAATTATATCGTTATAAGGAATAATTTTCATCATTTGGATAGGGAACGAGGACAGCCAAACTTTTTGCCAATTTTACTAATAGGAGAAATAAGTGACGGTTCTCTATGTTATACTTCATTTATTAGTGCTCTTTATCGGGGAGCTACTGCGAAAGTTGTTACGGTTTTTCAAGGTTGAACTCCAGTTATGTAATATTTGGAGTTGTGTTTAGGAGTATTGCAGATGGTTGAGGGCACGCAGTACGTTGCACAGGGTCGCACTCCAGTAGGCGCGGAAATCATCGCGCACGGCTAAGATTGCAATGGCTGCCACTTCATCGGTGGTATCACGTACGGTGTTGAGAAAGTTATATAATGCTTGGAATATATCGGCCAATCCCTCAGCAATGCTTGCCGATACAGGAGTGTCGCTGTATTTCATGTCCTCTTCAAAAACCTCCAGGTAAACATCGTGCTCGCCCATAAGTTGCTCTATGCTGCGTCTTACCGATTCGTAATAGTCCTCGTCAAGGATGTTGTCTATATAGGGCTCTTCATCTTCTATAAAGTTTACGTTCAAGTCGGTAGCAGCTATATATAGGCGCGGTAGGAGACGTAGCATCGACTCTATGAATGGTTCGCGCTCTGTCTCACGGCAGTTTTCGAGTGTGATACAGTATTCGTTGCATAGGCCTATGAAGGCTATGGCGTTGGTGTTTAGCAAGCTGGTTGAATTATCCATGATACAGGTTGTTATCTTTTATATATTTAAAAACTCCGGCCGGCAGGAAATAGTTCATATCGCGACCTTCCTTTATCGATTGTCTGATGAAGGTGCTCGACAAGTCGATCCCCGGAGCGTCTACGATGGTTGCTTCATGTGTATTGAGGGGGGCGATAGGGTATCCGGGGCGCGGATAGATAATCACACCATAGCGCTTAAGTATATGTCCGGGGTCATGCCACTTGTCAAAGAGTTGCCAATTGTCGCTCCCTATTATAAGCTTGAAGTCGGTATCGGGATACCGGCTTGAGAGTTCATCAAGCAATCGGGCTGTATAAGAGGGGCGGGGTAGCGTAAGCTCGATATCGGTGACAGCAAGGTTGGGCGAGTCGGCTATGGCGATTTTCAGCATTTTGAGACGTTGGCTATCGGTAGTCGAGTTGTCATGCTCCTTCAGAGGATTGGCGGGCGACAAGCTAAGCCACACTTGGTCGAGGTCGGCCCATTGTGCGATATATGATGCCACAATAGTGTGTCCTATATGAACGGGATTGAACGACCCACCCATAATACCAACTATTCGCCGCTTCTTTTGACAGCTCTTAATCGTCATTATATAAAGCTGTCGATCAGTGTTTTTGTTTCGTTGATGGCAGTATCGAGTTGGTCGTTGACTACGATGTGATCATACTGGGGCGCAAACGTGAGTTCATATTCAGCACGTCCTACCCGCTGGTTGATTACATCGGGGGCATCGGTCCCGCGTCCTTCCAGACGTTGGCGAAGGGCTTTGATGCTTGGTGGTTGTATGAATATGCTTACTGCTTGATCGCCAAATTGTTTTTTTACATTTACGCCACCCTTGACATCGATGTCGAGAATGATATTGTGTCCGTTTGAGAGTCGATTCTCTAATTCTGAGCGCAATGTGCCATAGTAGCGGCCGGGATATACTTCCTCAAATTCTACAAACTCACCGTTTGCCACGCGTGTTTTGAATTCATCATCGGTCAAAAAATAATAGTTGACTCCATCGACTTCGCCGGGGCGTGGCAATCGGTTGGTAGCCGATACCGAGAACTGGAGGTCGCGTGTACCTTCTTCCATTATATGGTTGATGATGGTTGACTTGCCACATCCCGAGGGGGCTGAGATTATTATAAGTTTTCCGGTCATATGGTTTAGGGTTTAGAATTTTCTGTTGGCTAAAAAATAGACAGACTCTTACATTACGTTAAGTACTTGTTCTTTAATCTGTTCGAGCTCGTCTTTCATTTTAACTACGATAATTTGCATGTCGGCTTGATTGCTTTTTGAGCCGAGAGTATTGATTTCGCGACCCATTTCCTGTGCTATAAAACCGAGCTTTTTACCTTGACCGGCTTTACCGTTCATTGTCTCGATAAAGTAGGCTAAGTGCTGGGCAAGACGCTGTTTCTCTTCGTTGATGTCAAGTTTCTCGATGTAGAATATCATTTCCTGTTCCAAGCGTCCTTTATCGTATTCTACCTGTGGAATACGTGTCAATGAGTCCTCTATGCGGGTTCGTATCTTGGTAATGCGCTCTGTTTCGAATTGTGGCACTTGGGCGAGGAGGTCACTGATGTTTTGGATGCGGGCAGTGAAAAATTCCTCGAGTTTCATACCCTCGCGACGGCGAAATTCGATCAATCCATCTATGGCACTGTTTACGGCCGATGTCAGAACTTCTACTTCTGCTTCTGATGCCTCGGCCGGAATTTCGCTTTTGATCGTGTCGGGAAGACGCATCAGTATCGATAGCCAGTCGCTGGGCTCGGCAATACCCATTGTCGATGCTATGGCTGAAAGTTGCTCTTTATATGATGCTAAACGCTCGGCGTTGACAACCATTGTGTTATCAGATGCCGCGCTTTCTACATAAACATTGAAGTCGACCTTCCCGCGTTCTATTCGTTTGGCTATAATCGAGCGAAATTCAAGTTCCTGCTCGCGATAGCATGCAGGAACGCGCGATGCTAAGTCGAGTTGCTTGCTATTGAGTGATTTTATCTCAACGGTAAATTTTTTTGTGCCTTCGTGCAACACGGCTTTACCGAAACCAGTCATTGAGTATAGCATAGTTCCTTATTTTTGACTGCAAAGTTAGCTGAAATAGCTTAAAAAAGCAGTATCTTTGTACTAAATTTTACTCTGACTATGGCAACTATACTGAATATAGATACATCAACTAAGGTATGCTCTGTAGCACTGAGCAGCGATGGCATGATAATGCACCATTGTGAGAATTTTGACGGCATGAACCACGCAACCCTTCTGAGTGGATTTATCAAGCAGTGTCTCGATCTGCTTAAGGAGCGCGAAATGAAGCTTGATGCGATCGCTGTAAGTATGGGACCGGGTAGCTATACCGGACTTCGTATAGGCTTGTCAGAAGCCAAAGGGTTGGCTTATGCTCTCGATGTGCCGCTTATAGGTATAGACACGTTGATGTTGATGGCAGTACATATTATGTTTAATGTCGATGTTGAGCCCGATGCTCTATTCGCCCCAATGATCGATGCACGTAGAATGGAGGTTTATACTGCTGTGTATGACATGAAACTGGATACTCTTACCACTCCTACACCTTTGATTCTTGATGCCGATTCGTTTGAACGCTATAGTGGCAACCCCAAAGTTTACTTTGGTGGAGATGGTAGCGAAAAGGCCCGTGAAGTCATAACGTATCCTAATTTTGTGTGGGTACCTGATGTTAATCCTTTGGCTGTAGACATGCCTGCATTGGCCGATCGCGCTTACCGCGATGGTAATTTTCTTGATTTGGCTTATTGCACTCCCAACTATTTGAAAGAGTATCAGGCAACCAAGCCCAAAAAGCTTTTCTAACGACAAAATTGTAGTCAAGGCATTCCAGTTAGATATTGTTTTATATGTAGCTGATCGGTATATAAATTTAGAGTGTGAAGCCATCTTGGCTTCACACTCTAAATTTATATAACCATGTTTTAATATAACTATTCTCTGTGTGTTAAAACCAGACAGGCTCTTAGTGGCCAATAGCTGCCAGGAGGGTGGCGTAGGCGATACCGAGGTTATAGCGGGCTTCAGCGCGAGCGGTGATTACCTGGCTGTAGTTGTCGCTAACCTCCATCAGTTCTACGAGCGACACGTCACCATGGCGGTAGGCGCTCAGATAACTGTCGTAGATTGTTTGTGATGTTTTGATCAACGAGTTGTCGAGCGAGTTGTATATGGCGCGGGCGTTGCGATAGGCATCGATCGCGCTCATTACCTGTGCGCGAACTTCGGCCTCGGCCTGTTCATATTCAAGGGTGGCTTGCTCTTGGCGCAGGCGTGCCGCTGTGATTGCACCTTTGTTGCTGTTTGAAAATTTAAGTGGAATTGCCACTCCGACTGTCATGCCCGAAAAGCGTGGAGCCGGAGCTATCTCATTACGTACTTCGGTGTTGTAATTGTATCCGAGGCTTAGGTCAAAGTCCATTTTGCGTTCGGCTCTATCTACTTTGACCTGCATTTTAGCTACTTCGATGTTTTTTAGAGCGGCCCGCAGGTCGGCTCGGCGTTCGAGGGCTTCCGTAATTGCTGTGTGTTCATCAATATCGGGATATGCCCGTAGGGCAGATTCATCAAACTGCAAAGTGCGGGCATCATCGAGACGACCCATCATTGTAGCAAGTGCTATACGTGAGTTATTGTATTCGGTAGATGCCGAGGCTGCATCGGCAGCTGCCATGCGGGCATTGACGCCCGAGGCCATGGCATCGACTTCACGCACCTCTCCAATAGCAAGTCCCAAAGAGTCTCCACGGGCTATGTCGGCCATGGCAGAACTTATCAGTTTTGCCACTGCATATAGCTCACCGGCCTTGACGGCTTCGTGATAGGCTGTGGCAGCATCGAGACGCAGTTGTCGTATGTAATCGTCAAGCAGAGCTTCGGCCAATTCACGTTCGCTATTGGCCAGATCCTTACGTGCACCTCGTTTCCCGGGTGACCAGGTGTAACCTAACTCTACCGAATAGCTCTGTCCCATCTGCATGCGGTGGTCATCGTTGTTGGCGTATTCAAAAGACAGAGATGGGTCGTTGAACACTTTGGCGGCGCGTTCCTCTGCCCGGGCGATAGGGATGTTCAGTCGCTCGGCTGCTAAGGATATATTGAGGTGCATCACTGCATTGAGGCAGCTGTCGATCGACAATGGCGAGGCCGAGACCGCAGTGGTCGACAAACAAGTCAGCGCCATCATCGGGATTATATTATAGATTTTCATAACGAATCTTGTTGATCGGATTTGAGATAGCGTTTTTCAACTGTATAGTAAAGTACTGGCAACACATAGAGTGTGAGTACTGTAGCAAAGAGTAATCCATATACAATCACGGTGGCAAGAGGTCGCTGCACGTCACTGCCTATGCTTACTGAAAGTGATGCCGGCAGCAGACCCAATACGGCTACCGAGGCTGTCATGAGCACCGGACGGAAACGATGTGTAGCTCCATCTATCACATTCTCCTTAAGGGTAGGGGCCGATTTTCGTTGGCGTAGGTTATTGATGTGGGAGAGCATGATGACACCGTTTTGTATGGCTACGCCAAAGAGGGCGATGAAGCCTACAGCCGACGAGACGTTAAGTGTCATGCTGCGCACATTGAGGGCCAGCATGCCACCAAATAGAGCCAATGGTATCACGCAGAACAATGTAAAGGCCATGCGCACTTTTCCAAGAGCGATGATAAGTAATAACAACATAAGGGCAAGTGCCAATGGTACTACAATTGCCAGACGTTCATAGGCACGGGATTGATTTTCAAACTGACCGCCCCATTCCAAATGTATCTCTTCGTGATCGTAGTCGAGCTCCTGTTCAATTTTCTTGTTGGCTACCGATAGGAATTTTGACAAGTCGACACCGCGCAGGTTGACGCGTACGGTGAGGTGACGACGGTTCATCTCACGGGTAATCATGGAGGCTCCGGTGGTCATGCGTATGTCGGCTACCTGTGCCAGTTGTATCATCGAGCCATCGGGTGTGGTCAATCGCAAACTGCCTATTTTTTCGGGGGCGTTGCGGTATTTCTCGTTATATCGGCATATAACATCGTAGCTCTTGCTGCCGATAAAAATTTGGCTTACGGCCTTGCCGCCTATGGCAAGTTCGATAAGATCCATAACGTCAGATACATTGAGACCGTAGCGTGCAATCTTGTCACGGTCGACCTCGATTTGAAGCTGCGGCAGTGGCGGTTCCTGATCAACTGCAACGTCGGCAGCTCCGGGAATAGTGCTGAGGATATTTTTAATAGCTTCGGCAACGTGACGTGTCGAATCGATATCTTCGCCATATATCTTGATAGCAAGGTCGCTGTGGGCACCTGCAACCTGATCCATAACCATGTCGATGATTGGCTGCGAGAAGCCGATAGTAATGCCCGGTATGTTCTTTAATTCAGCGTCCATGGCTTCGACGAGTTCTTCCTTCGTGCGTCCCGATTTCCATGTATTATAGGGCTTGAGGCCTATACCACATTCTACATGGCTCAAAGAGAAAGCTTCGGCGCCTTCATCATCGCGACCTACCTGGGTCATGACATAGCTCACTTCGTCAAACTTACTTAGTCGCTGACGCAGTTCATCGCCCATTTCAGTAGAGCGTTCGAGAGAGATTCCCGGGGGAAGCTGCACTTGTATCCAAATAGAACCTTCATCGAGTGGAGGCAAGAAATCCTTTCCTACTGTAATTGAAAGCACTATAGCGGAAACTATCACTACCGAGCTTGGCCGGATCAGGAGGCGGGGAGGGTCGATGAGATAGCTGATTTGGTGGCGATAGGCTTTAGTGAGGCGTTCAAGCCAACGGTTGGTACGCAACTTGCGCGGGCGGCGATAGCACAGATAGGCGATGCCGGGTATGAAGAACAGCGCCACGCACAATGCACCGAGCAGGGCATAGCCCACAGTATAGGCCATTGGGGTAAACATCTTGCGCTCGATGTGCTCAAAAGCAAATAGAGGAAGATATGCCACAATGATAATTAGTGTGGAGAAAAAAATCGGACGGGCTACGTCGGTTGCTCGCTTAATGATGTTTTCCGGTTCGAGAGGCTTGTCGGGATCGGTTTCACGTTTCTTGAGTATGGTTTCCATCATCACTATGGCACCGTCCACAAGTATGCCCATGTCGATTGCTCCGAGCGACAGCAGATTTGCCGGGATGTCGGTGATCTTCATCAATATAAAAGCGATCAGCAATGAAAATGGGATCGTGACAGCCACCAATACTGCTCCGCGCCAATTGCCAAGGTAGAGAATCAGCACTACTATCACAAGTATCATACCTTCAAACAGGGTGTGGCTGACAGTGTTGAGAGTAGTGTCAACCAACTGCGTGCGGTCCAGGAATGGCTCTATATAGACACCGTGGGGCAAAATATTATTGTTCAGGTCCTCGACGGCAGCCTTGATATCTACGAGTACCTCTGATGGGTTCTCGCCACGCAACATCTGCACTATGCCCTCTACACAGTCGGGGGTGTCGGTACCGTCCTGGGCTGTGAAGCCAAATACTCCCTTGCGTTCGAGGTTGCCATATTTTGTTGTTCCTACATCCGATAGGTATATCGGCACGCCATTCTCGGTTTTCACAACTACGCGGCTCAGATCATCGAGATTAGAGAGCAGGCCTATTCCACGTATTACGTAGCTTAGATCACCATGTGATAGCATGGAGCCTCCGGCCGAGGCATTATTGGATTCAATTTTATCACTGATGTCGGCGAGCGATAGTCCGTATTGCTCCATCTTCACCGGGTCAAGTTCAATTTGGTATTGGGTGGTGATTCCACCATAATTGCTTACATCGGCAACTCCTGTCACTTGGCATAGACGGGGTATGATGGTCCACTTATGTATGTCGGTAAGCTCACGCAGGTCACGGTCGCCGCGCACTACATAGCGGAATATTTCGCCCGTAGGCGATGTCAGCGGGTTGAGTTCGGGGACCGCATCATATGGTAGGTCGACCTCCGACAGGCGGGCTTGGATAAGTTGTCGGGCCCAATAGTCGTCGACTCCATCATCAAATACTATTATGACGGTTGATAAGCCAAAGGTGTTCTTGCTACGCATCACCTTCATCGATGGGATGCCGTTTAGTGCACGCTCGACTGGAATAGTAATCTGTTGCTCAATCTCTTCGGCGGCAAGTCCGGGTACCTGGGTAACCACCTGTACCGTGACATCGGCGATGTCGGGATAGGCGTCAATAGAAAGTCCACGCCAGCAAAACCAGCCTACGATGGCTACGACGGCAAAAGCTGCGAACATCAGACCTCGCCGATGTATCGCATGTGATATAAGGGATCTCATGGCGCTGATCTCAGAATTGTATTTCGGGTAAATAGAATGAGCCTTTGGTTACTACCTCATCTCCGGGCTGCAGACCTGAGAGCACAGGGGTATAGCCGTTGACCGACACTCCGGTCTCTATCTTGACAGCCTCATAACGGCCGTTGCCAATAACTCGCATAACATATACGATATCCTCGTTACGTCGAAGGGCCGAATTAGGTACCAACAATGCTTCGGTATCAGAACCATAGACTATTACGCTACAAAACATGTTTGGCTTGAGTTCGCAGGCTTGGTTTTCGCACTCCACAATCATCTCAGCTGTGCGGGTAGCGTAGTCAAGAATATCGTTGATATGGAATATTTTGCCTTGAATTAACGAGTCGGGTAGGGCATCTACACTCACATTCACGGCAGTGGCATTTTTCAAGGTCGAGAAATCGTGTTCTTTAACATTGGCCACAACCCACACCTTGCTAATGTTGGCAACCACTACGGCTACATCTGCGTCGTCTTTTACATACTGGCCGTTTACCAAGTTATTGCTCATTACGACACCCGCTATCGGTGACCTGACGATCAATGCCTCACCCGGTACTATAGAATTTATATCGGTACCAAATACTTTGAGTGAGGCGGCTGCGTTGGCGGCAGCCCGGCTCTTGATGTCATATTCGGCCTGGGCTTCCTCGAGTTCGCGGGCTGAGGCCATCTTGCCTTCATACATGCGTTGGGTGCGGGAAAGTGCGCGAGATGCCTGTTCCATTTCAGTGCGCAAGTCGTAGGCTGTGCGACAAACTTCCATAAACTCGCTTGAGTTGATACTGAACAATGGCGATCCGGCCGATACCTTATCACCCGGATTTACAAATGATGCTGCGATGCGGCCTGCAAAAGGAACGCCAACCTCGGCATAGTTGGAAGGAATGGCCCGTACCTCACCCGATGTGGCAAATTCTTGATTATATTTGTGTGGTTTAACGGTCTCTACCGACAGTCGGGCTGTCAACGGTGATTCAGCCGGTACTGTCACGATGTTATCTTCAAGAGTATACTCTTGGGTTGTCTCGTTATTCTCTTTATTTGTGCATGAGATAATAAGCGACATAGCTGCAAGTGCCACTGCACTACAACTGGTCGTAAATATTTTTTTCTTCATTGAAAAGTAATATTTTGCGTTAAAATTCAGTGAATCCGCTGTTTAATGCGGAGATCTTTTTGTGAACTTCAAGCAAAATATGGTGGGGCTCGCGCGTCTCGGGCATTGATCTCTCCAATCGATGCATCGTCAATCACTACCGGCTCGAATATCTGTAGCAAGCATTCGATGGGTTCAATAGCTGCGGTATCATCCGATTCTTCAGCAACAATGTTGTTGAGCGCGGCTATTGTATTAAACTCAACGTCGGTGTGTGAGTGATGAGCCTTAGGTGAGAATGGGTGGGAGTGGGTTACTAAGCCGTGCCACGTGTAGTGGCTATGAGCAAACAGGGTTGAGCCACAATAGTATGCGGCAAACAGCAGCACCAGGAATATGGCTCGCATTGATAGTGAGCGTCCGTGTATGTTGTGGCTCATTTTTAACAAGTTTCTTGTCTGTTTTTAAGTTAGTGGTGCAAAGTTACAAATTTTGCCCAATTTTTATCCCTTTAGGCTTCAAAATTTGTAGATATATCGAATTTGGTGCAAGAAAATGTTTTTCAGTTCCTTACAATTGTGCTACCGTTGGCTTGGTGGGTCGCGAGAATTAGCATCTCGGCAATCTGTACATGTTCGGGAGCTTGTATGGCATAGAGTGCAGCTGAAGCTATATCATCGGCTGTCAACGGCGTGATACCTTTATATACATTTGACGCACGCTCTGTATCGCCATGGAATCTGATATTGCTGAAATTAGTCTCCACCAGTCCCGGCTTGAGAAGAGTAACGCGTAATGGTGTATGAGCTACATCGATGCGCAGACCGTCGGTCAAAGCTTTTACTGCCGCCTTTGTCGCGCAATAAACACTGCCGTTAGCATAGGCTGCATCACCTGCGACTGAACCTATGTTGACGATATGACCTCGGTTACGTCTGATCATTCCCGGTACTATAAGGCGGGTCATTGTAAGCAAACCTTTGATATTGGTATCGATCATTGTGCTCCAATCGTTGAAATCTCCCTCATATTCCGGTTCGAGTCCTAATGCCAATCCGGCATTGTTGACAAGGATATCGATCTCTTGCCATTCTTCGGGAATAGTCGATAGAGCCTGTTCGGTGGCTGCGATGTCGCGAACGTCATAGCAGATGGTAAGTATGTCGGTTTTGAACTCCATCGCCATCTGGTCAAGGCGTTCTTGTTTTCGTCCGGTTGCTATAACTCGGAATCCGGCCTCGATAAACTTACGGCAAATAGCTTCGCCAATACCGCTGGTCGCGCCGGTTACAAAGGCAATACGTTTCATATCTGTGATAAATTAGTTACTCAATAATTGGGTTGTGCAGTTGTTATTTATAAATTTAGTGCAAATGTAGTCAAAAAAGTAAGATTATGCATTATAATGATAGAAATAACTCTATATTCAACTCTATAACGAAAATATCACTATCGCCGACTCTTTCTTGCTGTCAATAAGCGGTGTACTTTGAAAAATTCATTATCTTTGTGGAAATAAATATCTGAAATTTCTTTAAATGCTCAGCAATTAGATAATAGATCGGTTATTTGTGAGATTGTAGAGCAATTCTATACTGTATTATGCAAACGGTTTTATTTCTTCTGATTATCTTTTGTGTTGTGGGCTTCCTTATAAGGAAGTACATCAAAGATATGCAGTTACTTGAAACTGTAACCCCTCGTGACCGTGGGGAATGGTCGGAGCGAAAAACCGTACTCAAATTGCTAAAGATGGGAATAGATCATCGTGCTATATTCCATGATTGCTATATACGTAAATCCAACGGCTCTTATACTCAGGTAGATTTGGTGGTGGCAACGAGTCAAGGATTGCTCGCTTTCGAGATAAAGGATTATAGTGGTTGGATTTTTGGTCACTATCGGCAGAAATATTGGACGCAGGTTCTTGCATACGGTAGAGAAAAACATCGTTTCTACAATCCAATCATGCAGAACAATGGACATATTCAAGCAATTCGCGACAATTTGTCGAGTAATCCGGGCATTCCAATCTATTCGATAATCGTATTTTTTGGAAGCTGCACTTTAAAAGATGTTACTATAGCATCGGATAATGATTTTCTTATCTATCCATGTGAAATTCAGCGAACGGTTCGTGGAATCATGTCTCGCTCAGCCGTCAACTTCGGAAATAAATATGAAATCATGAATGTGCTGTCAAAGGCCGTAGCCAACGGCACAAATCAATCAATTCTATCATCTCAAATGATGTCGGCATTGAGAGCAGGAAAAAAACGGCCTCAATATTCTTATTTCAATCCGTTTGCGATGTTCCGGCGTTTTGGACGTTTCTAACAGATCCTTTTGTAAGGCATGGCTACCATCGCAATGCTATAATAGAAGCTCTTGACAATGGAGACGATGATATTGACGATGTAGAAGAATATAGAAAAATTTTTATAATTAACGGATTTAGTTGCGGTATTTGGGTGGGTTCTTACAGTGGAAATGGATGTCCTGTCAGGATTTTAAGTCTTGAAA
>CANOKG010000011.1 GCA_947566655.1 uncultured Muribaculaceae bacterium
CCGAGGATTTCAAGCGTCGTGTAAAAGAGATAAAACCTACACGTTGGGCTCGTTTCGGTCTGGTGGCACTCCTGTTCACAGGCTGGGTGGCCTGGATGGGATCGTGGTGGCTGGCCCTGTTCCTGTTCCTGTTGTTTGATATCTATATCACCGGCTATATACCGTTTACATGGTGGAAGGACAGTAAGTATCGTGTCGTGCGTTCGGTTATGAGCTGGATCGATGCGATAGTCTATGCGCTTGTATTGGTGTTTTTTGTGTTTGGTTTTATTGGACAGAACTACCAAATACCGTCATCATCGCTCGAAAAGACATTGTTGACGGGTGATTACCTGTTTGTAAACAAGACGGTTTTCGGTCCGCGAGTACCGATGACTCCGATTCATTTTCCTTTGGTTCACAACCGTTTCCCCGAGTGGCTCGGCGGTAGTAAGAGCTATATGGAGAGCCCATCGGTGAAATACAAGAGACTCAAAGGCTTGCGCAATATCGAATATGGTGATATCGTGGTGTTTAATTTCCCGGCCGGTGATACCGTTGTTGTTGATAATCCCACGACATTTGACTATTATCAGCTGCAGGAACTGTATGACGAGGGTGTGTTGTCATTGTCTGACCCGCGCAAATTGAAGAAAGATTATTACCCGGTAGACCGTCGCGAGAACTATGTGAAACGTTGTGTGGGACTGCCCGGACAGCGAATAAAGATCGTAGACGGAGTGATATATCTTGATGGCAAAGCAATGGCTACACCCGAGAATGCTCAGTTCAATTACATCGTAGGTACCAACGGCCATGTCATAACACCCGAAGAGTGGGATGAGCTGGGCGTGAACGAATGCGACCGTTTCATGCTCACTCCGGTACAGAATGACCGTACATTCATGTATTATATCTTGAAGAACAATGGATTGACTTCATCGATGGTTGCTGAGAATCCTTATTACAACGTGCCGTTGACCCCGGCAATGGTAGAGGCTTTAAAGACTAAACCATATATCACAACTCTTAAAAAAGCTTCATCGACCGAGTTGTTTGGCAAGCTGTATCCCTTTGCAGTGTCAGATGGTTGGGACCGCGCCAACTATGGAGGCGAAGAGGGTATCCTTATTCCCAAGAAAGGTTTGACCATACCTATGAATGAAGAGAACTGGGCAATTTATGAGCGTCCTGTACGCGTCTACGAAGATAATCCTACCGCCACGTTCATAGATGGTAAATTCTATATCGATGGTAAGGAACAGGACAGCTACACGTTCAAGATGGATTATTACTTCATGATGGGCGATAACCGCGACAATTCGCTTGATTCACGCTATTGGGGATTTGTGCCCGAGGATCATGTGGTGGGCACACCATGGAGAGTGCTTATATCGTTTGATGGTGAGAAGGGCGGAGTGCGCTGGAACCGTATATTGAAGGACGCTAATCCCGACAAGTAGTGACTCCCTACACTTTATATCCCGGCTGTACAGTGTTGCTGGAACCACGCTACTATGGTTCGATCGCCTGGTATGCCCGTTTAGCATCCTGTGAGCACTCGATAGTAGACTATAACGGGCGCTATGACAAGCGACATAAACTGACCCACCGCACCACGATAGCCGATGTAAACGGGCCTCTTGATCTGACTATGCCGCTTACCAACTGCACAAAGGTGGCGAGTGAAGGCGAACGTCTAAAATGGAGCGACATGCTGTTATCGACCCATGGATCGTGGTGGAACCTGCACCGAGTGGCATTGGAGAGTGCTTATGGCCGCACACCATTTTTTGAATTTTATATCGACCGTTTCAAGCCTGTATTGGCACCCGATGTAGTGGAGCGTTTTATAACATTGGAGGCGGTCGACCGATATATTGACAATCAGGTTCGTGATTTGCTCGGCATTCAGCCTGATCTTCAGGTAGCTGAGGGCGATATAATCGACTCGCGCCGTGCCGAGCCCGAAGCTCTCCCTATGGAGCCATACTATCAGGTAAGGGCCAATAAATTGGGTTTCATTCCTCACTTGAGTATTCTGGATCTTCTGTTCAACATGGGGCCCGAATCGTGTTTATGGCTAAAGCGACATATACATACACGTTAATATTATAATCAAAAATATGCATTCTATTACACAACTTTATAAGATAGGGCTTGGCCCATCGAGCAGTCACACCATGGGTCCGCGCCGTGCGGCACAGGAGTTCTTACAGCAATATCCCCAGGCTACAGGTTATAAGGTAACGTTGTATGGATCGTTGGCAGCAACCGGAGAGGGGCACCTCACCGACAAGGCTATACTTGATGTGCTGCAACCATCGGCTCCCACCCATATCGTGTGGGAACCCGATACTTTTTTGCCTTATCACCCAAATGGAATGACTTTGGAAGCTTATGATGCTACCGGAAACATGCTTGGAAAAGAGACTGTCTATTCGATAGGTGGAGGCGACATAGTGAAAGAGGGAGAAAAACCGCAGGCGGCTAAATCCATATACCCGCTTTCCAAGATATCAGATATATTGAAGTGGTGTGACGAGACCGGTCGCACTTATTGGGAGTATGTCGATATGTATGAGGAACCATCGGTGTGGGAGTATCTGGAGAAAGTATGGAACGTAATGAAACGGGCTGTGGAGCGCGGTATTGAAGCCGAGGGTGTGCTTCCTGGCGGCCTGGGCGTAAGACGCAAGGCCGTGAGCTATCATGTGCACGCAGCCGGTTATAACAGTTCTCTTAAGAGTCGTGGACTTGTGTATGCCTACGCGTTGGCCGTTAGCGAGGAGAATGCTGCCGGTGGTGAGATTGTAACTGCGCCTACCTGCGGGTCGTGTGGTGTTTTGCCGGCCGTACTTTATCACTTGCACACCTCAAAGGGGTTCAGCGAGCAACGCATACTCCGGGCTCTTGCTACAGCCGGCCTGTTTGGCAACGTAGTGAAGCATAATGCATCGGTGTCGGGAGCTGAGGTGGGATGCCAGGGCGAGGTAGGAGTTGCTTGTGCAATGGCCGCTGCCGCTGCCAGTCAGCTTTTTGGTGGTACACCGGCACAGATTGAGTATTCGGCCGAGATGGGGCTCGAACATCACCTTGGCTTGACCTGTGACCCTGTGTGTGGATTAGTGCAGATACCCTGTATCGAGCGAAATGCCTATGCCGCGGCACGCGCTTTGGATGCCAATCTCTACTCGGCTTTTTCCGATGGCCGGCACTCGGTATCGTTTGACCGTATTGTCGAGGTAATGAAGCAGACGGGTCACGATCTCCCGAGTCTCTACAAAGAGACAGCCAAGGGTGGTCTGGCAGTCATCAAGTAAGGAAAGAGCAGTGCCTTAGGTTTTGGTGGTTAAAAACACTCTTAGGTTTTGGTCGAAGGGGACATGGTGGGGTCGGCAGGCGTTTATGCGTGAGGCGATTTCCTCGATAGGAAGCGTGCTTTCATCGGTCTCGACCAAGAGTCGGTCATCGGGAATCAAAGCGGCCGATTGGGCATTGAAGTGTTCACCGAGCGACAGGTACAGCCCCGTATTGATCAGCTGTCGGGCAAGTTGAGGTTTTCCTCTGAAGCCGTGAATGACCCAGTTATTTGCAGGGCGATTTTCTTTATAGATTTTCAGCAGTCGATCCCATGCCTTCACACAGTGTATTATCAATGGAAGGTCGAGCTGTTGGCTAAGGTCGATATGATGCTGAAAAATATCGGTTTGAAGTTGAATGGGTGCTCCTCTCAGAGTGTCTAACCCTGTTTCCCCTAAGGCTACGACCTGAGGCATTGTGGCTACATAATCCAGGAGGTCGAGGTCAACCGGTTGATCAGAAGCCCATGGGTGTATACCAACCGAAATCATGGCATCGGGATGCTCGGGAATGAAATCTATAGCCTGTTGTGGCGACATAGATATTATGGCATCGGTTGCCAAAGTGTTATGGGTATGGCAATCGATCATGGCACAGGGTCATACCCGCTGCCACCCCAGGGATGGCAACGCATAATGCGTTTTATAGTGAGATAGCTGCCTTTTATAGGGCCATGACGTCGCAGGGCTTCGAGAGCATATTCGGAGCATGTTGGGGTGAAGCGGCAAGACGCCGGTAGCATTGGCGAAATGGCAGCACGGTAAAAAATAATGGGTAAGGATAATAACCGAGCAATGCCTCGTGAAATTATTCGGCCGGGGTGCATGGTGGTATGGCGGTAGCGAGAATACGTCTCATCGCTTTCTCAATATTGAAGTAGGGTAATAGCTTGTCGGCCAGATATATGAATGCAATATCGAGGCGTTGTTCCTCCGACATATTTACTGTGAATTCATGTCGGGTCAATCGATAGGCCTCACGCACCCGTCGGCGCATAGTGACACGGTCAACGGCATGGTGGAGACGTTTTTTGGGGATTGTGATCATGAATTGCATCGGGTCTCCTGCCACACGTTCAGTGTCGTATCGCCACACAGCACGTAATGGATAAGCTACACAACCTTTAGCAGCTTCACGTATGAAAAGTCGGTCTATGGCAGTGGTGCTACAGAGTTTGGTTGACTTAGGAAGCGTGAAGCGTGGCATAGGTTAAAGTGGATGAGAGTGCCGAAGTCTAATAATGGACGATCAAGACTACTTGTTATCCTTTAAAAATTGCTCAAGGGCGGCAGTCATAGAAGGTGTTTTTGGCGTAGGTGCTTGAAAATCAAGGCGAAGACCGGCATCATGTACAGCTTGTGCCGTTGTTACGCCAAATGTACCGATGGCGACATTTGTCTGGTCAAAATCGGGGAAGTTCTTTTTCAGTGAATTAATACCGGCAGGGCTGAAAAAGAGAAGTGCATCGTAGTCAAGAGGTTCTCCCGGTTCGAAATCATTGCTTACGGTGCGATACATTACAGCCTTTGTATAGTTTATTTTGCCTTTGTCGAGAAGTGATAGGTCTTCTTTATGTACGTCACTTATTACATAAAGATATTTCTCTTTGTTGTGTTTAGCCAATATAGGCACGAGATCAGCTATCTTGCCGTTCTCGCAGTAAAATATTTTACGTTTACGATAAACGATATATTTTTGCAGGTAAAGTGCAATCGACTCACTGGTGCAGAAGTATTTAAGATCATCGGGAATGGCATAGCGCAGTTCCTCGGCCAACCGAAAAAAATGGTCGATAGCAGTGCGGGCGGTAAAAATTATTGCAGTGAAGTCGGGTATGTTTATTTTTTGTTGACGAAATTCACGTGCATTAAGTCCTTCGATGCGAATGAATGGACGGAATATGAGTTCGACACCATACTTGTTGGCTATATCGTAGTATGGTGATTTTTCAGAGGTCGGTTTTGGTTGAGAAACCAGAATCTTGTTGATTTTCACGATTCGATATAAAGAATAAACACAATAAAAATTATACCGGTAAAAATTGGGTTTCTAAAAGGTAGGCAGTTTTGATAACCAATATTACCGGGATTATTTCAAGGGCACAAAGGTACAAAATAAAATAGACTAAAGAGGGTAATCCGTTGTAAAAAATTCTAAAACCTTTGCATAAAAAGGTGATTCTGGCTACAATATAAAGAAAAATGGCGACAAAAACGGGTATAACACTGGCTTGGTGATAGTAAAGGACAAAAATGGCGGGTAATAACAGAGCCAGTCCTAAGATGGCTTGCTGGAGGTTGAATCCTTTCAGCCACTGGACGGTATTGATATTGTCGGTAAATGCAAAGCCTACGACCCTGTAGGCACACCATTGAAAAAAATAGTATCCGATCGTGAGTGCGATAAACTTACAGAGTAGCGGAAAGTCAGATACCGTTTGGTTGCCTCCGGTAAATACAGCTAAAATAATAGCCTGGACAACACATGAAAGCAGAATAAGCACGCCAATGGTACGGGACTCTGATGCAGTGTGGCTGTCGAAAGCATTAACACGACGTCTCACACCAAGAAGATCGGTGTCGAGGTTTGACAGTATGTGTCGGAGCTGTTGTGATTCAAATGCTATGATGGCCATAAGAGCTATCAGTAAGGCTACTATACCTGAAGCCGGCTGGTGTTCTTCGGGACGGTTGCAAGGCGTCATACCGAGATTCCAGGTGTCGATGACCGTGGTTGACTGCAGTATGGCAGTGCTGTCAAGTGGTGCGTTCCATTGTCCCGATTGGGTGAATGGAATGAATGGCTGATGGTTTTTGCTGTATGTAGAGATTGAATCGTTCACACTATTTTCTGGGTAAATTGTCGCTCGACAATAGGTGTGTTTATGGCGAGAGATACGGCCTCGTCGGGTGTCAGGGCTACCATCCAGAGTGACGAATGGTCGGGGTTCATGAAATGCAGGTCGATAGATCGCGAAAGCATTTCGAGCAATGGATCGAAGTAGCCGTTAGTGTTAAGAATCACGATATTGCCCTGATATAGGCCGAGTTGTCGCCAGGTGATTATTTCAAGTAGTTCTTCGAGTGTTCCAACACCCCCGGGCATGGCGATAACTGCGCTTGAAAGCTTTGCCATCAACTCTTTACGTGAGTGCATGTCGTTTGTTACCTCAAGACGGGTGAGCGACGGATGTTGCCATGCACGCTCTACCATGAAAGCCGGGATAACGCCTACGGTGACCCCGCCAACCGAAGTCGATCCTTCGATGGCCGCAGCCATGATACCGGTGCGGCCTCCGCCACAAACCAATTCCATTCCCGATCGGGCGATGAGTCGGCCAACACAGCGTGCGTCATCAAGATACACCTGGTCGATTTTAGGGCTTGATGCCCCATAAATAGTTATTGCGCTCATCGTTTAGAGGTAATGACGTTGCGGAATTCGTTTTTCAGGGTGTCGACCACGTTGATGATGTAGTCGCCGGTTTTCTCGAGAGTGGAGATAATATCCATATAGTATATACCGCTCTGATACTCATAGTGGTGGTCGTTGATGTTGCTCACGTTGGCCAGGCGCAGGGTGTTGCGCATGTTGTTGATCTCGCGTTCGTGGTTATAGCATACAATGAGGTCATTCTCCGACACCGTGTCGACATTTTCGAGAAGTTTGAGAAGGCTTGTCATAGCCTCGTTGACATAGTCAAACATAGTATCTACGTTGGCATAGATCTCGTCAGAGAAATGAACATCGCTTTGTTGTTTTCTCAGCAGAATTTTTCCGATACCAAGACAGCAGTCGGCGATACTCTCAATTTCAGAGTCGATGGCGAGCATTGCAGCGATGCGGCGTTTGGATTGGTTTGAGAGTCGACCTTCGGCACATCGGTTAAGGTAGTTTGCGATTTCAAGTTCCATGCGGTCGCTGATCTCCTCATACTTCTCAAGGCGGGAATATCTTTTGTTAAATTCATCGCTGCCCGGCTTTGTGTGAACGAGTTCCCGGGCCATATTTATCATGCGGCCAACACGCTCCGAGTATACATACATCTCTTTCTCGGCCTGTGTGATATTAAGCTCGGAGGCCGACAACAACGTGCCCGAAATGAATTTGAGCTGGAACTCCTCGTCGCCTGAGTTTTTGGCGGGAACAAGCCATTCTACAACCTTTACATAAAGCTTGGTGAACCATATCATTATGAACAGATTGATGAGCTTATAGGTGGTGTAGAACACACACAGACCAACCGAGGCTTTGTATTGAAGTTCCTTGATTATAGGAATGTGGGAATCGACCCTGATGTTGAGCTCTCCATCTTCGGTGGGTTTGCTGTCGAAGAGGTGGTTATAGACTTCTGGATCATCGACTTTAAGTTGGTTGACGGTCTCGTACAGTTGGTTAGGATTACCCGTGCCGATGGAGTCGGTTATCCAAAGAATGAGGTCGGTGAATTTGTAGAACAGCGCCAGGCACCATATGGAACCGAGGATGTTGAACATGAGGTGTCCGGCAGCTGTGCGTTTTGCAGCGGCATTACCGCTCATAGAGGCGAGTATTGGAGTGATTGTTGTTCCCACAGCCGAGCCTAAGACAGTGGCGGTGGCGAGATCAAAGCCAATCCAACCTCGGCTGAACATAATCAATGTGATTGCAAATGTTGCTGCCGATGATTGTATTACCATGGTTACCACACATCCCACTCCAAAGAATATAAGCACTGATTTGAATCCAAGGGCGGTATAGCGCTGTAGTGATTCAAACATTTCGGGATTGCTCTGCAGGTCGGGTACATAGTTGCTGATCATGTCGAGGCCCAGGAAAAGTAGCGCGAAACCGATCAGGAACTCTCCCATCGACTTTGTGCGGCTCTTGTTGGAGAATAGCATTATAACGGCTATACTCATCAACGGGATGGCATAGGCCGAGATGTCGACTTTGAATCCGAACAACGTTAGCATCCATGCTGTAAACGTAGTGCCTACGTTGGCGCCGAAGATTACAGCCATAGATTGAGCGAGGCTCACAAGGCCGGCGTTCACAAAACTTACGACCATAACGATTGAGGCCGATGAGCTTTGAATCAAGGCTGTGATGAAGAAACCTGTCAATGTCCCGGTAACTCGGTTGCGGGTCATTGAACCGAGAATACTTCTCAGTCGGTCTCCGGCGGCCTTCTGCAAGCCTTCACTCATTACTTTCATTCCATAGAGGAACAATCCTACTGCGCCAAGCAGTCCAAGGAAATCTAAAATACCGTATTGCATTTTTGCGGTGAATTATGTGATAATAATCTTTTTATTGCGAGTAAAGTAACGATGGCTTTAATGAACTGTTACCTTAAGCGGCGTGACGAGAGTAGGCGAGGTAACAATGTATACTCCAACGGGGAGTTCCACTTCGGTATTATTCTCGACACGGTCGATAATCATTACAGCGCGACCTTGCATGTCATATATGGTTACATTCTCGTGTGGTACAGGGCAAACAAACCTTACACCGCCCGGCATGTAGGCAGTTCCTAACGGGAAATCGGGGTTTACATTGGTAATGCCCGAGTGGCTTACATATATCTCATTGCTGGGTTCTGATTGATAACCGAGTCTAACCGATCTCACATTGTAACTTTCGTTGACCGATGGATCATAGTCATCGATTACCAGTGAGTTGGTTTCGGCTTCAAGAATTTCGGTCGATGATTCTCCCTGGAAGTAGCGTGTTCGTGAAACGAGATAGTAGTCAACGACATCATTGGGAATTTCCCATGTTGCCACGTAGCTGTGATCGGTGATATCTTCGGCCGGAAGAGCCTTGAAAGTGGAAAGGGTAGGAACAGGACATCCCTCGCCTTGCAGTAAGATGCCTCGTGATCCTGGTATGCCACCTTCACTTATGATGAGCTTGGCATTGTGAACACCTGTGGATGTCGGGGTGTAGGTGACCGAGAGCCAGTATCCCGACTGAGAGTTTACGAGTGATGATTCTATTGTTTTAGTGTCGATAGAGAACATGGCGCGATCGGTGCCGGTTATAACAAGTTCGAGTTTACCGGTGAGGAATTCGCCTTTGAAGTACAGGTGGGATATCGATTTGTTGTTTATTGCCACCTCATTGAAGTCAAGGGCCATATCCTGTACCGGAGTTATAAGAGTGGGGTCACCTACAGGTTCGCCGGCATTTTCTTCATAGAATGGTTCACCATTTTTATCACCCCATATATAGTCGACAAGCGACGGGTAGTCGATAAATGGGTTTCGGTTGTTCTGGATTTGGTAAATGGCTTCATTGCGGTCAATCTCTTTTTGGCTCACAGGGTCCTCGGTGTGCCACTTCATCAACAAGCTGAGGGCCCAGGGAGAGAGTGTCGGGTATGTGTTCTGCTGCAGCATCCACATGTAGTTTTTGTTCCATGTAAGATTCTGATAGCAGGTTACCATGTAGAAGTATGTGCGGGCAAAGTCACCCTTATATTGGTCGGCGGGTTCAAAAACCCGTGCAGCTCCACCTCCTTGGCCGGTTACGGCATATCCTATTTTAACAACACCGTTGTCGAAGGTTGATTGTGACACCGTGCCAAGCGGATAATTGCTTTTGGCTTGGTTGGCAGCCATTTCGCTCGGGTACAGGTGGTTAAGATCGGTGTAAGCCGGTACGGTAGTAAGTCCGCCCCACCAGCTTTTTGGGAAAGCGTGTTCTCGGTTGAGACCGCTGAAACTGGGAGCGTAGAGTGGTATGTCGCTGTACATGTCCCACCAACGGCGAGAGTCGGGGTAGACGTCGGTGCGTTGGAAATATCGAGGAAGATCAGAATAAGAGGAAACCTGAGTGTGGTTATATACTAAAGTAGAGAGCGCGTTTTTAAGTTCGGCACCGGTCTTGCCGTTGATTGTTGAGTAATAGCGGCTCGGGATTTCGGCAAAAAGGGAAACGGTTGCCGAAACCATAAACAGAGTGATGAATAAAATATAACGGCTTGAAGCTTTCATTATAATATTTAATAAAATTGTTATGTTTTATCTATATATAAGTCAAATTGTTAACATCGGCGGTCGTAGTTAATCACGGTCTCAACCAGGTAAAGGTCTTGAATCTCGCTTCGCGGCATGTCGATATCGTCATAGTCGGGATTGTCGCTATGAAGAACTACAAATTCAGAGTCGCGGTGACGTCGAAGGTATTTCACCATTCGGTAATTGTCGGTGACAACGACATAGATTTGTCCCCAGAAAATTATTCCCGAAGTTTTTACGGGGCGTATGGCTATGAAGCTGCCGTTGGGTATGGCCGGGCGCATGCTGTCGCCGCTTACACGCACGATAATACAATCGTCGTTGACCTGTGGCATGTCGACATAACCCATTATACGGTCTACGGTCAGCATGCGGTTCAGTTCGGTCGATCCGGCTGTGACATCTATATCGTAGACAGCGATACCGCGACCGGGGCTATGAGATTCATGGGGAGTTATATCGGCGTGAATTGTAGAGGCGTGTAATGGTTTTGGAAACGGGACGTCGGTTCCCTCTTTAAGCCATTGCTTCGATACACCCAAATCGATAACTATTTTATTGACAAGCCCCTCGGTGAAAGGCAATTTTCCCGATAAGACTTTGGATATATAGGCCGAGTCAACACCCAGTCGCCGGGCCATGCCGGCCTGTGACAATCGGGAAATTTTCATGAGATAGCGGGTGCGGTCGATAATTGTTTCGCTCTGTGAAGGTAGTAGCGGTGTGTTGTCGTGGGGGGAGTCGCTCATAGTGATGATTAAAGGATGGCAGGTTAAAGAATAATTTTAAAAGTGGAACGGGACCCATCGTTTATATCGATTACAATAATAACGTTGGAACCTCGCTGAAGGTTGAGAGGTATTGATAATTCACATTTGTTTCCGGCCGGAGTGGAACGTGCGACAGCTACGCCCGAGATATTGAAAACCGAAGCCAAAGTTATTTCCCGGTCACATGTAATATGCAATATGTTCTCGAAGTATCTGATTCCTATTTTCGATTCATCGCTTGATATATCATCGATACCGGTAATGGGGGTGGTTGTTATTTTGAACTCGTTCCACTGGGGAGTGGCTCGAAAGGCAGGAGCGAGCTCGCCCGAAGCCACCAGCAGGACATCGCTGCCGGCTGTATTAGAGAACACCTCGTTGCCCAATTCGGGCAATTCAGTGAGCAGTGTGGCATCGAGCTTGTTGAGGGCTGTCATGTTGGCCATAGCCTTGTCTCCGATGAATGTGAGATTTGAAGGTAGTGTCAATAGTGTGATCCGGTCGTTGCCAAAAAGAGCATAGTCGCCGATGGTTGTGATGTTCTCGTTGAATATATCATCATTGGAGATCGCGGCCCCTTTTAACATATAGGGGGCGATAGCGGTAACTGTTGTAGGCATTATCACTGAATGGAGACTCTGACAGCCGAAGAAGATACCGTCGCCCATAGTATTTAACCCTTCAGGTAACGTGACATGGGTGAGTTGCTCACAATGGGCAAAGGCCCATTGATCTATGGAACGCAGTCGGCTGCATGCCTTCAGATCAAGTTCCTGTATAGCGGTGAAGCTGAATGCTTCCTCTCCAATAAAGGTTATACCCGGGGGAAAAACCGTATTTTGCAGTGCCGTGCAATTGTTGAAAGCAAAGTTGCCTATGGCCGACAGGTTGTCGGGCAGGGTGATTGTTTCGAGAGCTTTGCATGAGCGAAAGGCGTAGTTGCCAATGGTAGTCAACGTGCCTGGCAATTGAATATCACAGAGCGATGTGCAGCCCTTGAAAGCACAGTCGGGGATATAGGAAACCGACTCGGGTAAGGAAACCGAAGATAGATTCTCACAATCGCAACAAAAATTAATGCCTAATGAGTCTACACCATCGGGAATCGATAGCGAGGTTATACAGGCGCCGGCAAGGGCACAATCGCCAATGGCTTTTAGTGTTTTTGGTAATTTGAGCGACTTGATCTGAGACCCTGTGAGCGAAAACTCTGGAAGGGTGTTGGCCGGTGATTCCGATCGACCGTTTGCAAGCGTTTTGCCATTGTAAGCTATGATAGTAGCATTGGACAGGTCGAGCGATTCAAGGTGATGAAGACTTGAGTTTATAAAGTCAAAATCGGCTGCATTGATCTCGCCTATGACGGTAACATCTGAAATGTCGTGATCTAATATAATGTTCTTAAGTTCACCCGGTTGTGATACAACAACCGCGGCTTGTATCAAATTGAACCAAGCCATGACTGATAAAAGAACTGCGATCAGCGATTTCATATAAAGAACTCAAACGACAAGTTGCATGGCAAAATTACAATCTTTCAGTGAGATTTCCAACATAAAACAACTGCTCGCCTATAATTATAGTTGAACTGTAATTATAGGCGAGCAGTAGAAGCTGAAATTTCTTTTCAGTGCTCGTAAATGATTACGATGGGATTACCTTGAGGGTCGGCATTTTCAAAAAGTGTGCGCAGTTCTTCGCTGAACGGAACGAGATCGGGATTTTCATCTATCAGCGTGACTAAACCGACTTTTGATAATATCGGCTCTAAGCAACTTATTAGTTCATTGGAATTGCTCCCTTTTACCGATACTATACTACGACCTTCAATGATCAGATTCAGTTCATTTAAAACATTTGTCGTAGAGGGAACTCTATATCCGGCTTCACTCTCTTTATCTATCCAGAAATACCCTTCCTCATCAGAGTATACTGGCTCAAGGAGAATAAATCGGTCGGTCTCGAATATACGTCCAAAACCGCTGAAGTAACCTGAAGATTTACTCATTTTAAAAATATCAACCCAATCAAAAGGGCCGATCTGTGCCACCAATTCCTTTGAAGGGAACTGTTTTTTCATCGAGAGTTTATATTTCGGGATAATATGGCCATTCTCAAGTCTAAAAATCGTATCGTTCAGGAATTTTTGGAAAGTAAATCCATCACCATACACAGTCATAGGTCGAGATGCAAATTCGGTCGCACATTCATCTACATAAACCGGAGAAAAAGGATCAAAATCAAAATAACTGTCATCGGGTGCAACAACGGTGTATGCAAAGGTTTTAGCTCCGGGTCCGCTATTCAAGTTATTACTAAACATAAGATAGCCATCCTTTGAGAGTTCTGCACTGCTTATCAGTGCTACCTTTACCGGAATTTCCTTTTGATATTTGAAAACACCATTTAGATCATAACATAGCATTTTATTTTTATATGCGTCTATAATTCCGACAACTTTTTCATCGGGATTATAAATGCATCCTGCCATGTGCAGATATTCTTCGGGCCCCTCTCCAAGTGTCCCTATTTTACAGCGTAGTTTTCCGGTATTTCTTTCAAAGCAGAACACCTCGTTACTCCTGGTCTTAACCAAAAGAGACCCTTCGACATCAATAATTTTGTCCACAAATAGAAACACACAGTCTTCGGTCTGCTCAAGTTGAACCATATGAAAATTGCTGAAATAATCAGTTAGTTTCAATTCTTTAGGTGCTTCCTCAAAATTAATCTCATCTATCTCAGGAAGTGTGATTTTATGTTCGCATGAACAAAATATAAACGCAGTAATCAGGGACGTTACTCCTACAATGAAACTTTTAAAACTCATAATAACACAAAGTGGCTTGGAATTGTTAATGCTCATAAATGATTACGATGGGATTTCCCTCAGGATCAGCGTTCTCTAAGAATGGGCGTAGCTTTTCGCTGAAAGGTTCTATGTCAGGATTCTTTTCAAAACGTTTGAGAAATCCCCATAGTCTAACTGCAGGCGTACAACATATAATTTCTTTTTCATTACTAAAGAAAACATCTCCTATTGTGCGGCCTTCAATAATACGAACAAGTTCAGGATTTAAACGAGTAGAGGACGGGATATGTACACCTTGTCCATTTTCCTTATCTATCCAAAAATACCCCTCGATATCTTCAAAAGTTGGAACTAAAAATATATATTTATCTGTCTCATAAATTCTATCAAACCCCGTGAATAAATCGGCTGAAGATCCGATCTTATAAATATCTGAAATATTATATGGGCCTAATCCTGCGATTTCCTTTTTCGTAGGAAATGATTTTTTCATTGATAACTTGTAATATGGTTTAATCAGCCCGGCTTCTAATCTAAACAAGGTATCATTCAGGAACTTTTCAAAAGTTAATCCTTCACCATAGTGAGTCATTGGATGTCGCGCAAAAGCAACCATACTGTTTTCAACGGTTACCGGATAAAAACTGTCAAAACTGTTTGCTTTTCCATCAGGGGTTACAATCGTAAACGCATATTCATTGTGTGGATTTCCATCAGAAAGGTAATTACTTGTCATAAGGAATCCGTCTTTAGATTTTTCAACACCGCTTATTAAAAACATATTAGCGGGAGATTTACTTGACGATAAATACTCACCCTCCAAATTGTAGGACAAAACCTTATTTCGATATGCATCAATTACTATGATACAGGAATCTTCAGAATCATAATAAAAATCTTTTAAATCTAAATACTCTTCCGGCCCTTCACCCTTACTTCCTATACGGCATTTGAAAGCTCCTGTTTCGCGATCAAAGCAAAAGAGTTCATTTGATTTTCTTGTTTTTACCACGAGACACCCTTCTACATCAACCATTTTAGTTATATAATCGAATGCACAATCTTCAGTCTGCTCAAGTTGTACAAAATGGAATGCATTAAATTTATCAGTAAGCTTGAAATCATTGGTGGCTTCCTCAAAAACAATCTCTTTGATTTCCGGAAGCGTATCTTTTTGTAAGCATGAACAGAAAATCAATGAGCAACTTATAGCTATATAACTCTTTGACAGGTAATTCATAATCCTATATATAAAAATTGGCAAGACTTAATACAATACCGGCGACTATAGTACCACCACATACAAAATTTACGAATTTACGAATTGTTTTTTCATTTGGAAAAAAAGTTAAAGTTTTTTTGCAAAGATACGTCTGGTTTTATATTTTACAAATTAATTCGGTGTATTTTTACATATGTTTTACAACATGTTTTTACAGCATATTTTTATTAAGGTTTTAAAATTTAGAATAAAATAACATAAAACAACTACCCGCCTATAATTATAGTTGAACTGTAATTATAGGCGGATAGTAAAAACTGAGATTTCTTTTCAATGCTCGTAAATGATTACGATGGGATTACCTTGAGGGTCGGCATTTTCAAAAAGTGTGCGCAGTTCTTCGCTGAACGGAATGAGATCGGGATTCTCATCCATTTGTCTGACAAAACCGTTTTTAGATAATGTTGATTCATAACAACTTATTAGTTCATTGGAATTACTTCCTTTTACCGATAATATACTGCGGCCTTCAATAATTAGATTCAGTTCTTTGCTGAAATTCACAGTAGAAGGGACTCTGTATCCGGCTTCACTCTCTTTATCTATCCAGAAATATCCTTCATCAGAAGGAAACATCGGTTCAAGAAGAATAAATCGGTCGGTCTCGAATATACGCCCAAAACCGCTGAAGTAACCTGAAGATTTACACATTTTTATAATATCAACCCAATTAAACGGGCCGATCTGAGCCACCAATTCCTTTGAAGGGAACCGTTTTTTCATTGAGAGTTTATATTTCGGAATAATATCTCCATTCTCCAGTCTAAAAATCGTATCGTTCAGGAATTTTTGGAAAGTAAATCCATTTTTATACACGGTCATAGGTTGGAATGCAAATGGAGTCACATATCCTTCTACATAAACCGGAGAAAAAGGATCAAAATTAAAATAACTGTCATCGGGTGCAACAACTGTGTATGCGAATGTCTTATCTCCTGATTCTTTAGCCAAATCGTGACTTAACATCAGATAGCCATCCTTTGAGAGTTCTGCACTACTGATTCGTTCCACCTTTGCCGGAATTTCCTTTTGATACTTGTAAACACCGTTTAGATCATAACATAGCATCTTATTTTTGTATGAATCTATGATTCCGACAACTTTTTCATCGGGATTATAAATGCAGCCTGCCAAGTACAGATATTCCTCGGGACCCTCTCCTCGGGTTCCTATCTTACAGCGAAGTTTTCCCGTGTTTCTTTCAAAGCAGAATACTTCTTTTTCAGCGGTCATTACAATAAGAGTCCCTTCGGTATCAATAATTTTATCCACAAATAGAAACACACAGTCTTCGGTCTGCTCAAGTTGAACCATATGAAAATTGCTGAAATAATCAGTTAGTTTCAATTCTTTAGGTGCTTCCTCAAAATTAATCTCATCTATCTCAGGAAGTGTGATTTTATGTTCGCATGAACAAAATATAAACGCAGTAATCAGGGACGTTACTCCTACAATGAAACTTTTAAAATTCATAATAACACAAAGTGGCTTGGAATTATTAATGCTCATAAATGATTACGATGGGATTTCCCTCAGGATCAGCGTTTTCAAAAAATGGGCGTAGCTCTTCGCTGAACGGAATGATGTCGGGATTCTTTTCGAAGGCTCCTATAAAACAAAGTTTTATTAACATCGGGTTTATATAGCTTATCAACGCCCTGTCATTACCGCCCATAACCGAAATTATGCTCTTTCCCTCAATTGCACGTTTTGCCTCTTTGTTAAAATTATCGGAAGAAGGAATCCTTATACCCGTATTAGTTTTCTTATCGATCCAGAAATATCCTTGATCCGACTGATCTGGAGGAATCAAGAGGATATATTTTGAGGTTTCATATATTCGGTCAAAACCTACAAAGTATCCTGTAGCACGTGCCATGTTACAAACCTCCCTCTTATGATAAGGACCAAAATTAGCTATCTGTTCTTTGGTGGCAAGCGGTTTGTTCATCTGTAACTTATACAGTGGATGTATTTCTCCATTGTCGAGCCTGAAAATCGTGTCGTTCAAAAACTTCTGAAATGTGAATCTATTGCCGTAAGCTGTCATAGGATGTTTAGCATAAGCGGTCATATAATTGCCGACTGATACCGGAGCAAAAGGATCAAAGCTAAAATAGCTGCTGTCGGGCATTACCACTGTGTAGGCATAATCATTTTTTGAATTTCCACCATGAATCTTGTGACTGAGCATGTAATAGCCGTTTTGCGATCTCTCGATACAATCCACATAATTTACCGGTGCCGGGAAAATGTTCTCACTTAAAAATTCACCATCGAGGCTATAGGACAAGGCCCTGTTGTTGAAAACATCAACAATTACAATACATGAATCAGATGAATTATAATAAAAATCGGCTATTGAGAGATATTCTCCCGGCCCCTCTCCTCTTTTACCTATTTGGCATATAAACTTCCCGGTTTCAGAATCAAAACAGTATAGTTCACTATGTATTGTACCAACTAAAATCCGACTATCGGCCAGCACAATTTTCTTCTCCATGTTAATCGCACATTCATCAGTCATTTCAAGTTGTACAAAATGAACCTTCTTGAAACTGTCGGTCAGTTTGAAATCATCGGGCGCATCCTCAAAAGTAATATCCTGAATATCATATTGAACTTCTTGTTTGGAACAAGAAAACATAATCACAGCAAAAACTAATGAGAATAGATACCGCGCCTGTATAATTAAGAATTTCTTCATCGGGAATTGTTTTTCATTTGATAATGAGATCTAATGGTTTTTTTGCAAATGTACAAGTAGTTTTCTTTATTGCCAATTAATTTGGCATATTTTTACATATGTTTTACAACATACTCTTAGAATATCTTCCAAGAGTGTACTAAAATTAAATACCCTCATAATCCTTAATAAAATTTTACACGAATAATGTGTTATTTAATTATTTTTCGTATATTTGCAACAAAATTATTGATTTGTTAACGCAAACCTACATATAATGGCTGCTATCACCATGTTTGAAGATACATGGGTGTAGTGGCCTTATATTTTTTAAGCTTTAAGGAGAGATAAAAAGAAACAATATATATAACCAATTTATTAACAATTCAACTATCTGATTATGAAGAGACTTCTTCTCTTTTCATGCACTCTTTGGATGGCAATCACCATGGTTGCCGCCAACTTCGTGTGCACCGGTGTTGTGGTAGACGAGAGCGACGAGCCTATGGTAGGCGCTACCGTCTCAGTAGTCGGGAATGCATCTATAGGAGCAGCTACCGACATGGATGGACAGTTCTCGCTGTCGGTTCCCGAGGGCACCAAACAACTTCAAGTATCGTTCATTGGCTATAAAACAGCAAAATTCAATGCCAAGGCCAATGTCGGTACAATCAAACTTGAGCCCGAAGCAACAATGCTTCAGGACGTTGTGGTAACCCAGTCGATAGGTCGCACCCGTTTGACTCCGGTAGCGATGTCTACCGTTAATGCGGCCGACCTTGAGATCAAACTCGGCAACCAGGAGTTGCCAGAGATTTTGAAAACCACACCCGGCGTTTGGGCTACCAAAGATGGCGGTGGTTTTGGTGATGCCAAGATCAACATTCGTGGTTTCAAATCGGCCAACACAGCTACTATGGTTAACGGTGTACCCGTGAACGATATGGAATGGGGCGGCATTTATTGGTCAAACTGGTCGGGTCTTGGTGACATCATGTCGTCAATGCAAGTTCAGCGCGGTCTCGGTGCTACGATCATCTCCTCACCCTCGTTTGGCGGTACGATCAATATGGTTACCAAAGGTCTTGATGCCAAGAAAGGCGGTACAGCATGGTATGGCCTCGGCAACGACAATTCAATGAACTATGGAATATCATTCTCTACCGGTTTGATGAAGAATGGTTGGGCTGTTACTTTCTTAGGTTCGCGTAAAACAGGTAACGGTTATGTTCAGGGTACCAGCTACGAGGCATTCACCTATTTCTTGAACATCTCGAAGCGCATCAATGACAACAACCAAATCATGTTGACCATTACCGGCGCACCTCAAACCCACAACAAGCGTAACTCGAGCGATGGTCTTTCGATCCAAGGCTGGCAGGATGTTGCCAACTACATGCCCAAGGGTCAGGCCTATCGTTACAACCCCACCTACGGTCTGGGCTTGAATGGTGAGAAAAAAGCTTCTCAATATAATGTTTATAACAAACCGGTTGCTATGTTGAATCACACATGGCAAATCAACCACAAGTCATCGTTGTCATCGGTCGTCTATGCCTCGATCGGATCGGGTTACGGCTCGAGCGGTCAAGGTGCTCAGATAGGTACTTCAAGCAACACATATTACAACTACTGGTATGGTTCTTCAAACGGAAAACTTAACTGGAACACGATCGAGAATAACGGTGTTACCTACAACCTGCGTCACAGCAACGGTATGTTTGCCTACGACCAGATCCAGTTGATGAACGCTGCGAGCACCAACGGTTCACTGATGGTTATGTCAAACTCGGTCAACAACCACCGCTGGTTTGGAGGTATCTCCAACTATAAGAACCAGATCACCGATAAACTCGGTATCACCGCCGGTATTGACATTCGTTACTACTATGGAGAGCACACCAACGAGATCGCCGACCTGTATAACGGTGAATACTTTATCGACTACTATCGTGCATCTTCGACCAACTCACGCACATTTGCTACCGAGGCCGAGAAACTCGCTTATCAGCGTCAGAAACTTGGTGTAGGTGATGTTGTTTACCGAGACTGGGATAGCCGCATCTGGCAAGAAGGTGTTTATGCTCAGGCCGAGTATAAAGCATTTGACGACAAGTTGAACGTTGTTTTGGCCGGAGCTGCCAACGTGAACACCTATACACGTTACGAGCATATGTACTGTGACGAGAGCCAGAGCAAGTCGCCCAGCAAGTCGTTCTTTGCCGGTAACATCAAGGCCGGTGCCAACTATAACATCGACCGTTATAACAACGTCTTCGTTAACGGTGGTTACATCACCCGCGCTCCTTACCTGCAGTATGGTGTGTTTATCTCGCCTGCCAACTCCAATGCCATCAACCCCAATCCCGTTAATGAGAAAGTGGCTGCTGTAGAATTGGGTTATGAGTTCCATTCGCCTCAATTTGCCGCACAGGTGAACGCTTACTGGATCAACTGGATGGACCGCACGATGATCAAGAGCGGTACTCTCGAATATGACGGTGACCGTTATACTGCAACCATGAACGGTGTTGACTCGCGCTACATGGGCGTGGAGGTGAACATGACCTACAAGCCCACACGCTGGGTTGAGTTCAACGGTATGTTTGCTTTTGCCGACAATACCTGGCAGAATAATCCGGTCGGTTACTATTACAACAGTGCCGGTCAGGCTCTTGCATCACTTGGCAGCACCGATGTTCCTGCCCAGATTACCACTCCTCTTGCCGATGATCACTTGCATGCAACATTGTTGCAGAAGGGTATCAAGGTGGGTGGTTCGGCTCAGCTTACAGCTGCCTTGGGTGCTCAGTTCAAACCTTTCGAAGGAATGCGCGTAGGTGTCGACTGGACCTGCAATGCCCGTAACTATAGCGATTTCTCTCTTACCAACAGCTCCAATGGTACATCGCTTGATTACAAGAAGCCTGTAGTCATCAACGAACCCTGGCAGATTCCTTTCGGAAACCAACTTGACCTCAATGCCAGCTACAGTTTCCCCGTTAGCACCGGTCTTCGCTGCACATTCTCGGCCAACGTTTATAATGTGTTCAACAACTACTACATTATGGATGCCTACACCGATCATGCTGTGAAGGGTACTTGGGAGAATGCATTCCGTGTGTTCTACAGCCATGGCCGCACATTTGCTCTTCGTTGCAAACTCACATTCTAATCACTGCGCTTAAATTAACTGACAATTATGAAGAATTATATATTCAACTCAGCTATTGCCGCCGGCTTGGTGCTTTCACTCGCAAGCTGTGGCGAAAATACCTGGAACGACAAATATCTTGATGGATTTGAGGGTGGTGTAGACTACAACAAACCGTCAAAGGTAGAGGGTGAATATACTCTCACCGCTGCCGATTACAAGGCTATCTCGAAGGCTATCCTTGCAACAGGCGAGCTTACTGCCGCCGAGGAAGCCGAGGCTAAAGGTATCGAGACTTTGATGGCCTTTGATAAAAATGGTTTCTTCCCTGCATCTATCGCTGTGCCCTACCTGCTTGCAACGCCTACATTCCCTTATTATCTTGATGCTGTAGGCTCTAACTCGGCTATTACCTATGATGAGTATGACGAGGTTCCTGCCGAACTTGCACAACTTGGCGCTGCCGGTTCGTATAAAGTGTCGAAGGCCGACTATCAAGGTGTGTGGGGTAGCGATGAGAATTACATTGATGCGTTCGCTCCGGCCCACACTGCCGAGGCTGCTTTGCCTGCTATCCTCTTGAATGGTGTTGCCAATGCCAAGGAGGGTGACTACGTCAAAGTCAGCTACAACAGTGCATCGACCAACCCGGTGTTTGGCAATGTTGGTGAGGATAATTCGCCTAAGACTTATCTGAATGAGACTTTTGCCGAAGGTATGGGCGATTTCACCCTGGATAATGTTAAACTTCCCGAGGGTTCGACCTATGTGTGGAAGCATGACACATACAAGGGAGACTCCTACATGAAAGCAAGTGCATATGTAGGTGGTAGCAGTAAAGCTTCAGAGGGTTGGCTATTATCTCCTGAAATGAAGCTGTCGGCTAATGCCAATGCAGTGCTTACTTACGATCAGGCCTGGAAGAATTTCGCTTCTGTAGCCGATGCTAAAGTCCAAGCTACCGTTTGGGTAAAAGAAGTTGGTGGTACATGGGTAGAAGTCAAAGGTGATAACTTCCCCGAGAATACATCATACGATTTCTATAATTCGGGTAAAATTGACCTGTCGGCTTTTAACGGTAAAAATATTCAGGTAGGATTCAAGTATACCAGTACAACAGCAAGTTCAGGAACTTGGGAAGTGAAAAATGTTGTTGTGGCTGATGCTGCCGCACTCGCTGCAGCTGCCAAGCAGAGCCGTGCCGCAGTTGCCGATGTTCCCTCGGTTGTTGAGAATGTTGTTTACTACTTTGATGGTAGCAAGTGGGCTCCGGCAACAGGTGTATCGATGTTGAATCCTGCCGATTATGATGCTATGGGCTTTAAGAACAACTCGCTTTCTGATGCCGATGTTTATATCCCCATGTATCTTAAGAGCAAGTTGCCATATGCACTCAGCGATGACCAGCGTTATGTTGTATATAATAACAATAAGGTTGATTTGTTTGTGTTTGACGGATCGGTTTGGACTTTGAACAACAATGCCCGCGAGACCGTTAAGGCTCGTTTCAACCGCAAGTCGACCGGCTGGACATTTGTCAAGTATCTTGGCAAGGCCGTGTTCAACTTCTTCAATGAAGAAGAATTGACCCTTGACCGCAGCTATCTCCTTGTGTTTGGAGACCAATGTGCAAAGCCTGTGACTTCAGGTAAGACTTATGGATATCTCTACATGGAGAATATAACAATCACTGATGGTGTTGTTGTATTGAACAGTGATGCCAACGCATTCGAGTTCCTGAGCGCTTATTATGATGAGGATAGCGAGACCACCTATGAGTGCCCCGAAGGTTTCTTCCTGATTCATGACAGTGAGGATCGCTATTTCTATCTTGCCGGTAGCTTTAACAGTCCTAACTTGACTGAGGGTGCACCTACGATTACTGATGGCAAAATCAATGAAACCTTCTTGTTCAACGCCAAGAAGAACGATGATGGAACATGGTCGATAATGCGTGGAGAGCAGACAATGCATCTGTCGCCCTCTTTCAGCAGCGTAGGTTTCTATACCCCTGCCAACACCGGTGCAGAGATGGTGAAACCTGTACTTTACATCCTTGATTAATTATTACAGTGCTGAGGGGTATGCCAGTACCCAATAAGCTGTAAATAAAATAATAAACCGCCATGTGGGTCATGCAGCCTGCATGGCGGTTTGCCGTTAAAGAGATGATGTTGGCAAAAAGGAAAAATAATTAACGAAATTTTTCTCTAATTGTGATTGATTTTCAAAAATCCTCCTTATCTTTGCAGTCGAATTAGTAGGCAACGCTATAGGCAGTTGCTTCCAATAGATGCAAATAACTAAACCCAAAAATAAATTAAACGAAATGAGCAAAATTGATTTAACTCAGTATGGTATCACCGGTACCACTGAAATTATCTACAATCCCTCTTATGAGCAGCTCTTCAAAGAGGAGACTCTTCCCTCGCTCGAGGGCTACGAGAAAGGCGTGGTAACTGAACTTGGTGCTGTAAACGTTATGACCGGCGTTTACACCGGCCGTTCGCCCAAAGACAAATTCATTGTGCTCGACGAGAACTCGAAAGACAATGTATGGTGGACAACCGAGGAATACAAGAACGACAACAAGCCTGTAACCGAGAAGACTTGGGAGGCTGTCAAGGAGATCGCTGTTAAAGAGCTCAGCAACAAGAAACTCTATGTTGTTGACCGTTTCTGCGGTGCCAACAAGGACACCCGCATGGCCGTTCGCTTCATCGTTGAGGTTGCATGGCAGGCTCACTTCGTGACCAACATGTTCATCGCTCCCACCGAGGAAGAACTTAAGGACTTCAAGCCCGACTTCGTAGTATACAACGCTTCAAAGGCTAAAGTTGAGAACTACAAGGAGCTCGGCCTCAACAGCGAGACCGCAGTTGTGTTCAACACTACTTCAAAGGAACAGGTTATCATCAACACATGGTATGGCGGTGAGATGAAGAAGGGTATGTTCTCAATGATGAACTATTACCTTCCCCAGCAGGGTATCGCTTCCATGCACTGCTCGGCCAACACCGACAAGAACGGCGAGAACACCGCTATCTTCTTCGGTCTCTCCGGCACAGGCAAGACTACCCTCTCTACTGACCCG
>CANOKG010000012.1 GCA_947566655.1 uncultured Muribaculaceae bacterium
ACCATCAACCACTTGCCAAGGCATTGTCAATTCAGTACCATTGTAATCACGCCAACCGTTTAGCGTTTCACCGTCAAAGAGAAGTTCCCAACCATCGGCAATCTCCTCTTCAGTCAGTTCGTTGTTCTTTTTAGATGCCTCACAAGAAGTTAACAATGAGGCTGTTGTAAAAGCAACCAACGAATAATGTAAGAATGATTTTTTCATAAAATTATATGTAATTTAGATCTAAATTATATTTTTAAAAAATTTAATTTTATATACAGGTTTAATTACATGCTTTTGATATAAATCAAGTGGCAAAATTAAAAAAAATAAGTAGTCATACAAAGTATTATATGCTAAATAACATAAAAAACAGTATATTGGATGCTGTATCGGCTTACATTGAAAGAATCCAACGTAACATGTTGTCTATAACCTGCCGGTGGTATTTAAACTCTTTGTGCATTCCCCATCCATGATTACCCGTTGGGAAGATATGCATCTCTACCGGCACATTGTTGTCGACCATGGCTTTATAGAATCGCAACGAATTATCGACCCACACAGTGGTATCATCACTGCTGAGGAGCAACATTGTGGGAGGAGTAGAAGCGTTGACTTGCTCATCGTTGCTATAGAGTTTAACCCAGTTGGCATGGCCTAATTTATCGCCAAGAAGATGGATTGCCGAACCGTCGTGGGTGATGCCGGGACGCACAGAGACAACAGGATAGAACAGCAGCCCGAAGTTGGGAATCGAGAGCGAATCGACATGATGGGTAAGCACAGTGGAGGCGAGATGACCACCTGCCGAAAAGCCCGAGATACCGATCTTCTCCGGATCGACACCCCACTCGGCAGCGTGACGGCGCACATAGCGCATCGCCTCACGCGCATCATCGGCGGGAATGTTGTGATGACCATTGGGCAAACGGTATTTAAGCACAACTCCCGTTATGCCTTTGGCAGCCAAGATCTCGGCCATCTCATGGCCTTCATGACCAATAGCAAGCCCTTCATAACCACCACCGGGACATATCACCACAGCCTTCCCGGTATTTTCAACACCGGGACGTGGGGTATAAACGGTTAACTCGGCAATATTGTCGGCACCATTATCATCGGCGGCACCATTGGGCCATAGGTTAATAACCTGCTGGGCCATTGCGCCCAACGAAGCGAAAATCAAAGTAGCAGATAGAAGGTAACGTTTCATATCCTAAATTGTTTTTAAAAACCCGAACCTGTACACATATCCAACAGGTTCAGACAATGTGATTATTTGGTCAACAGAATGTTGACAGGTTTCAATTGATTTGAAGAGACAGTGAGTGTAGGAACAACGCCACGTGCAGTCATAATGACAGCGGCAGCCCGTCCATTAAATGCTTGTCGCATAGGCAAAGTATAACCGACAAGATCGGTGGGATCAGCCGAACCGGTAGCAATCAACCGTGCGTTATCAGTAACCGAGAACTGCAACAACGAGTCATCCAAAGGATTAACTCTACCCTCGCTGTCAACGATAGAAGCGGTGACAAATATCAGATCATAGTCGACTCCGACACCCTCGACACGATCGTATGAAAGATTGATCGCCGATGACCCGGTAGCGGTGACGATCTCATCGGCTGCGACCTCATTTCCTTTGGCATCAAATGCCACCACACGTAATACACCGGCCTGATATGGCACAGTGAGAACAGCCTTGTATTGGGTTGACTCGCCTACCGAAGCAGCCGCTACTTCCTTGTCATCAAGATAGAGTTTAACCTTAGGTTGTCGAGTATACGCCTCTATTTCAATTGGTTTATCTTCATGTCCGGGCCAGTTCCATGAGCGCGACAGAGGATAAGTTCCCCATTTTGTCTCACGTATTTTACCACGGTAGTTATCAGGTTCACGTACAGATATATACACTCCATCGCTATTATTATATAACATGTCGCGATAATAACTGACAGGCTTGCGCTGACCAATCAGATCTATATCACCACACACGGCAGCATGCCAGGGCCAAAGGTCGCGGTCGTAATGTTCGCCCGACACTTCCCCCTCATAATAATGGCGCCCGATGCCACTCTCTCCGAGATAATCGATACCGGTCCACACGAAGTCACCGATCACATAGGGCAGATCTCTAACCGCCACATAGTTATTGAACGCATCGCGAGGATAAGACTCTGTTTGCCAGATGACACGGTCGGGTACGCGTTCGTGGTCTCCTTTAGCTTTATCAATCATGTAATTATATCCTACTATATCATGTTGATCGGCCAACCGGTCATAGACTTCTGTAGCACCATCGGTTGGGGCAAGAGCCTGGGTAACGGGGCGTGATGCATCAAGAGAGCGGCACAGTTCAATCATCTCGCCGGCAATATCAACAGCCTCAGGGCCCACACTTTCCGGAACCTCGTTGCCTATACTCCAGGCTATCACCGACGGGTGATTGCGGTCGCGGCGCACCATAGCCTCCAGATCAACCGGCCATTCGGTCTCAAACACCTCACTGTAGTCGTTGGACGTCTTTGCCTGAGCCCAGCCGTCGAATGCCTCATCGATAACAAGTAATCCGAGACGGTCGCAAGCATCGAGGAAAGCAGTGGATGGAGGATTGTGAGCGGTGCGCACGGCATTGAAACCGGCCTGTTTCAACAGTTTGGCCTTGCGCCACTCTGCCTGTTGGAAAGCTGCGGCACCTAACATACCATTATCGTGATGAACACAAGCGCCATTAATAAGAATAGGCTCTTCATTCAAGAAGGCACCCTCCTCTGCATCAAAATCAAACGATCTCAATCCAAAGGTTATCTCCTCGACCGACTCGTGGCCTGAGCCATCATTAACCGACAGACGAGCAGTATAGAGCGACGGGGTATCGGGACTCCACAACTGTGGGTCGGGTAGCGGCAAGTCAAACAGAACAGGCTGCATGGCCTGCCCCTGACGCAGTGTCACCTGCTGCACCTCAGGCTGAAGCGCAACACCGTCGGGCTGGGTAACAATCAAAGTGGCAGTCACCGACCGAGCCGCAGGATGGTCGGCTCGGCTATCAATAAGATTAGCTTCAATGCGACCAATCGCCATGCCCGGACGAATACCCGGAGAGCTGAACTGCATGCTCCAAGGCTCTACATATACCTCATTATAGTGTTCAAGCCACACGGGGCGTATCAACCCCGTACCCGAATACCAACGGCTGTTCTTCTGGCGGCTGTTATCTACCGTAATTGTAACACGGTTTGATCCGGTCTCAAGATAATCAGTAACATCGACACGGAAAGAGGTATAACCATAGGTGTGGGAATCGACCTCTTCACCGTTGATCCATAGTGAAGGGTTCATATAGGCGCCTTCAACATATATCATATATCGGCCCGGAAGTATCGAGTCGACATCGAGTGTGCGTGTATAGGTAGCTTTCACACCCGGCAGATAACCTCCATCATTACCCGAATTGGCTGTTGAATCGGGGTTGAAACAAATACTCCAATCGTGGGGTATAACAGTTTCCTTCCACTTTGAAGTGTCGACATCCCGATCGGTATACCCGACATTGATATCGGCTACAGTTCTCCATCCCTTGTCAAGAAGAACACGGTCAGGAGAGACAGCGTAGGCAGTCCCGGTCAAAGAGACAGCAATCAAAAATACAGATAGAAGTTTCATAATATCACTATAATATAATAATGTATTAAATTTGCACTATTAAGTCACTATCGGGAGCGATATACCATATATACCCCCTCACTGTAGCACCGGTATTGCCTTTAACACTACGGCTATAGCCATTGACCTGGGCTACATACTTCTTGTGGATCTCGTTACCGTCGAGTTGGGCGGGAATCTCTTCGACAAACTTGTAGTCGACAACATCGACCGAACCATCGGGCAACCACACCACGCGGTCAACACGGGTATCACGTCCCCTGTCAGAGATTTGACGCTCGGTTATGACACGCTTGAAATCGTTGAACCATCGGGCTGCATCGGGATTGGCAAGCGCCCGAGCCAGTCGTTTTTTCAACTGGTTGGCCATATCACTTTTGATACGATACCGATAGGCGCGGCGTTCCATAGCTTTATCAAGGTCGGCCGGCGTCATAACTAGACTCATCACTGCATGAAGAAATGTTCCCAAGTGACGAAGGCTATCGGGGTTGAACGGCTCAAGCAGATCGGGTTGAGTGCGAGCCTCAAGCCGTTTCTGGTCGGGGACGGTCTCATATTCGGTCAACTCGATATCAAGAGTATAGGATCTCGACTTGTCACAATCGGCCGAGGCTCGTTCAGGAGCGGTAGGAGAACCTATTTCAAGAAGTTCACCGTTAAACTTATCGGTCATAGGCTCAACCCAGCGACGCGACCCGTCAGTGAGGCCAAAACTGTCAATCCTGTTATCATCAAGATTCTGAAATGCAGTGGTCAATAACTTGCCAAACGTTCCTTCACGGGTTTGAGAAACGAAAATTATCAGTTCGCGGGTAGGACGTGTAAACGCCACGTAATTGACATTCAACTCATCTATGCTTGATTGGGCTATGACATCGGCACAGGAGGTCCCGAAAAGCGGCGAGTCGGCCATTGACTGAGTGATGGAAAGCGGCATGGCATCGGGCACAATATCCTGATCTATACCTATCGAAGCAAATTGGGATTTGTCAAAATCCACCCATTCGATACTGCCCGACTTATACAGTTCACCACCGGCAAACGGCAAGTGCACACACGGGTACTCGAGCCCCTTCGCTTTGTGGATAGTAAGCAAACTCACAGCGTTGATATCGGGAGGCAAGGTAATGGCTGTGTTATGACCGGTCTTGTCCCACCAGCGTAAAAAGCTTGCTATGTCATGGTTGCCGCGTTTGGTAAAGTCGAGTACTGCATCCTGATAGGTAGAGAGAAATATATTCTCGGTCGTCTTCAAAGAATCGGGAACAAAAGAATGTATTATACGTTCAACAATAGCCGGCAGACTCAGACACTCCATGTCGAGCAACGATTTAAGAGACTGTCTTTCAGACTCGAGCAACTCGACACCCGGATCTTTATTGTCGTTCAACGCCGCGTCAATAGCCTCGGCTGCCGTGTAGGGGCTGCCATCATCGTGGGTGAGATGGAGGTAGAAATGGAATCGGTTTACAAGACGTGCCCGGCGATAAGCATCGCTCATACCTCCCGCAGCCACTCTACGCCCCGATGCTTTGGCAACCGCTATCTCGTCGGCCTCTAAAAATTCGGGCAGGCTTACCAACCTAAGCACACTGGTAACCAATCGTATAGAACGTGACGAGTCAAGTGTGACAGCCTCCTCGCTTATAATATCAAAGTGACGAAGTGGATTTTCAGCGGCATTCATCTGCTCTAACAGGAACGAGATAACCAGCTGTCCCTCTTTGCGACCCCTCACCAAGATAGCGATGTCGCGAGGCTCGTAACCGGCATCCAACTGCCGTTTTAGCTCTGTCAACATAAAGTCAAGGGCCTGCTGAGTTACCGATGGCTGTTTCTCGGCCGGTGGCTCATCCCCTTTCTTTGGCCGTGGTGGAGTTTTGCCGATCTTTACCTTTATATAACCGGGCAATGTTTTACGTGCCGGATCGATCTGCTGAATAGTATTGGTGTAGGTAGAGAGAGCCGATATCACCCCCGCGCGATTGCCTACGCGGTTGTCAATTTGACTTGCCAATTCAACAAACAGAGTGTTATTGAATTTGACAATCTCGGGGCTGCTTCGCCAATTGCTGTTGTAGGCAATATCCACACCGCGCAGTTGCAAAATATCGGGCGTACCGAATCGCGAAGCGACATCCATGCCCACCTGTTGACCTAAAAGACGTGGATCGGAACTGCGGAAACGATAGATGCATTGCTTTTCATCGCCAATTACGAGATTATCCATTCCGCGGCTAAGGCTTTCCATCAACAGCGGTTTCAGGTTCTCCCACTGCATTGACGAAGTATCCTGGAATTCATCAAACAGGAAATGATCGAGATAATAGCCCAACTTCTCATAGATGAAGGGAGTCTCATCATCGTTGATCAGGCCATGAAGTATATTATTGGTTTGATCAAGAAGTATCAATTGATTATCACGGCAATAGGCATCAATATAATTCATTATGGTCGATATGAGACCGAAGATGTATACATGACGTCTTATGGGACTCAGCTGCTGCGCAAGCAGTTTGTTGCGTTGATAGGCTGCAGCTGCAGCGATACAGAGCTGCTGATAGGCCGGCGACAAGTTTTCCAACCCAGCCTTCAGCACTGCCTTTTTAATATCGGTCGCAGCACCGATAATCGTAGCATCAGACGATAAAGGCTCTCCATCGGCTATCTTTTTAATAGCGTTAAGATAGTTCTTTGTCAAGTATTTCTCCTTATCGGGGATAGTATCACGAACCTGACGCGCCAACGAGAGCATCTCCTTCTCCGACTCGACAAGGAGTTCCCCTACAGCCGAAGCAAACTTCACAAGGCGCGCACGGTCGGCAAAATATGGCCTTAACAGGGGTAACCGCTTTTTAAATTCCTCACCTGTAATGTCGCTCAGCTCTTTGATCAGTCCCTCATAATTTGCCGAACTCCGTGAGAATATATTGAACGTTTGTCCCTGGGCCATCTTATCTTTCATAAACTCATAGAGCCATGCCTTGACCCACGACTGCTCCACATCCTCGGGCGTGCCCGGAATCGTATGGTAATTCAGAGAAGTATACATCTCATCGACACCGAGCGAGATGGCAAACTTATTGTCGAGCTCTACATTGTAATTGTCGGGGAGCTCAACTTCCCGCGTGAACATTCTCAACACGCTCTGAAAGAACGAATCGATGGTGCTTACATTGAAATAACTGAAATCATAGAGCAGATTGGTCAAAGCTTCGCGTGAAGCTTGCCTCAGTTCATCGACCGTACAACCGAGGCATGTATCTTCATCCTCTATAAATGCCTTAAAATATGGGCTCTTAAAAGTACTGTCGAGACGCTGCTCGGGTTTCAGTCCGAGTCGGTCAAGTTCATCATTGGTTGGACAACCGGCCAGGATTGCAAGCTCTTTGATTATGCGACGTGTCATCTCGCCGGTGGCTTTGTTGGTAAAAGTGATGGCAAGTATGCGGCTATGATCACTCAGCCGTTTAGATCTCAGACGATAACGCCCATCCTCTTTCTTCGTGGCAATCAAAAACTTGATATACTCACGAGTGAGGTTATAGGTTTTACCCGAGCCTGCCGATGCCTTGTAAATCTGCAACATAAGCCTACCGAGATTAAGCCGTTACACTCTGAATCCCTTGGATTTCAACAAATCGGTAATCTCCCTGCGGTGTTCGCCCTGTATCAATATTTCGCCACCACGACACGACCCGCCTACACCAAGCCGGGTTTTGAGTTCGCGCGCCAGCCCGGCTATCTCATCGTCGCTGATAGTAAATCCCGACACGATAGTCGCTGTTTTCCCGGCACGCCCCTTTCGCTCGATCTCTATAACGAGCTTATCCTTCGGTCGACGTGGCTCTACCGTTTCAATTTTCTCTTCCTCGCCCGGTGGCAAATCAGGATTATCGGCGAGGAACTGTTTCAGTGCATCTTCAAGGTTTCCCATCATTCAACAATGCTATCAACCGGTTCAAAATAAAGAGAATCGGGCTCGGCCGTGATATACCCGTCAATCATGCTGTCAAGCTGCATAAGCATCTGGATGTGACGGGCCTGATCAACGGGCAGGTTATTATAAAACGACTGCACCGAGTCGGCATTCAGTTTAAGCGCCGTGCGTAGGCACTGCAAAGCTGACGCGGTGTTTTCATCCTCATCTTTTACATCACTCAGACGCATATATACCACCGACAAACGACAGAGTTCACCGACATTGAGCGATGTTGTGGAATCGGTAACAAATGCCCCACATATCGACTGAGCCAAGTCATAATTCTTGGCTTCGACCGACTGCTCGACCGCAGCAAGATCATTACCATCGGCCACCGAACCACCACACGCCATAAGCGACAGCGGCAATATCAGAAATATTGTTTTTAAAACTTTCATTCAGCAACAATTTGGGCAGCATGATTGGCTGTCTTCACCTCTTTGGGACCTATGATTCGCTCCACTGTTCCTTCCGGGCTTATGATAAAAGTAGTGCGCAGAGTGCCCATGTAGGTGCGCCCACACATTTTCTTTTCAGCCCATACACCAAATTCCTCTACAAGCTTATGGTCGGCATCAGTGATGAGCGGGAACGGCAATGAGTTTTTCTCTCTGAATCGAGCATGACTCTTGGCCGAGTCGACGCTGACACCGATAACTTGATAACCGGCCGAGAGCAGACGCTCATAATTATCACGCAGATTGCACGCCTGGGCGGTGCAACCCGGAGTCGAATCCTTAGGATAAAAATACAACGCTACGGTTTTACCCTTGAAATCACTGAGACACACTGCGTGTCCATTCTCATCTACGCCCAACATGTCGGGCACTTTATCTCCTATCTGTATCATGACAACAAAAATACACAAAAGAAATGAATAACCCGAAACTTAAAACCATTTTATTACGAAAACGACCAAAAACAGTCTCTCCCTTACATGGAATTTCAGAGCCTGCAGCACATAACAATATCGCCCGCCAAAAGCATTAACACACACTTTCAGCGGGCAATTGTTATAGTTTATCATATCATTCTCTACATTTCATCTATACTGAAATCATCAACCGTAACGTCAAATTCGATTTTATCAAGGACATCAGGATTATTTATGGAGATATTGTAAATGTAGGCATGGCCAGGTTCCCATGCTTTTACCTTATCAGAGGTAGTAGGATATATTATACGGCCTGATGGCGACGAAGGAACAAGCATATATGAGGGGGTATGACTGCTGGGCCACAACTTGGCTCCGGTAGCGGTATCGAATATTTCACAATCGACCTGAATGAACGTTCCGGTATAGTCGGAGTCCAAAAGTTCTACTTCAGACAATGGCTGAGGTATCACGAAACTGTAGTCCAGATTATTTTCGGTATAATCGGTGGGCTTTGAAGTAAGAATAACCTCATCACCGGTTCCCATGGCATAGAACAACAGATTTTTGTTAAGGTTCTTATACATTGACCATTCTCCGGTAACATCGGGAGTTGATGCGAGCGTGGAATTATCGGGAAACGTGAATGTGCCTTGCAGATAAAAGTTACAGAGCGAAATATGGTGCACTTTTACGCTTATTCGCTGATTGGTGCAACTCATCATGACACTGACCTTTGAAAGCGCATGCCTGAAATTAAGCAATACCGGTGCAGCCTGCTGTGATACATCAGTTCTTACAGAATAAAGCAGGTCTATGTTACCGGGATTAAGGTAATCGGGAATTGTATTTGATTGATTTATACCTTTGATACTTGTTGAATTGGAAATATCGGGACTGAATGCATAGAAGTTAACCGGAGTCACCGGCCAATATGCATCGGGGGAGTATGTCCACGAACCACCGCTGCGTGTCACTTTGGTCGCATTCATCAAAGTATCACCTTCGGTAAAAGCATATACTACAAAATCTTTCATACTTGCCGTTGTTGTGGAGGCCGCACGCGAACCATTAGGCACTACGGCACTCAGAGCAATCGCATTTGATTTGCCGGGTGTTACTTCGGGTTCATCCTCGACGCAAGCGTTCATTGTCAAAGCCATACCGACGATGCCAACAATAAATAACTGTGTTTTCATAATATTCATATTATTCGTAATTCTTACTTTAATAATAACATACATCAGTCGTTAATGTTTATAACAACATTTACCCAATTGTCAACACCAACGTCGAAACCGCCACCCGGCACCCCCGGTGCAGACTCCTCAAGTTCAAGACCATATATTTTTATCTGCACATCCAACGGATTGATAGCGCTGCGTACCTGATCAGTAACATCAAACTCATAATTGAATTTGCGGCCGTCAAAAAGTATGACCATAAGCGACAGATAATTGTCGACAGTAGGATTTCGTGGCAGACCAAAGGTAACAAACCCTCCGGTTATTGTAGAATTGTCAGCCTTACCCGCCTGAGATGGGACACGCACAGGATAGACATTCTTTTGACCCGACGCAAGATTCAACGACCCGGCTAAACCGCTGAACATAGCGCTCATACCCCGTACACCATCCAGATTCTTCACATCGTAGATATCAAACTTGTACCGGGCTGTCAATTGTTTCTGTTCAAGCAACATGGTTCGATCTGATGAAACATCAAACGACTCAATTGAATTTCCATACTCCACTTTTTCGGGAGACAACTTTACATGATCGCATGAGCACCCCCACATCATATCGGGACAATACACCAGCGTTTCATCAGACGAAACTGATCGGGCCGGCAACTGTTCCCCGGAAATCACCTCAGCTGTATATGCCTCGTATGCTCCATACCCCCGGTTTTCATCAAATCTCACATTATAAGTATCATCATTGTAACTCAAAAAGTTATATTCTCCATCAGGCAAATCGATAACCCCGCCCTCTCGCCCGGGCAAATCGAAGCGCCATGGCTCGCCACCTTGCGGCATAAAGAAAAAGTAAGCCATACCACCCGGATCGGCATGCGGTGCCTCCGACCAATCATTAACTATCCTGAAAGATTGTGGAGGACAAGTGTCATATTCATATATACATGATTGGATCATCAGGCATAAGCACGATGATAACAACACTGTTTTTATAATCCGTAAGGATGGCATTTGCTGAATTCATTCAATACACTACTTCTTTAACAAATATTTGCTTGAAGAGTTCTACAAACGACACACCAAAAGAGCCTGTAGCACTTCGCGCTACAGGCCCTTTAAAAAGAATTTAATGATTGATTACAACTGCAGTATCTTTCTATTGTACCCTAATGAATTTTTCAGAAACAACCAAAACAAATCCACTGCAAATATTATATGGCTACAAAGTTAAGGATAAGGGCAATATCTGCCCCCGATGTTAATTTTTGTCAACCATACCCTGTTTAGGCAAATTATACAACTAAAACACCTCAATATCAACCAACCCTAAAAGAAAAGAAACTTTCCTATATTCCCACTATCTGACATAGTACGCACAATTCATTTCCGCACCCTCCATCACATATTCTCCCCGGTTATATTCTAATTCTCCATGGTTATATTCTAAAAAATACTAAAAGAATTTCGGTGTTTGACAGGTTTTTGTAACTTTGTCGGCTAATGGAACTTTCTCTGACTATAGACCAAGGGAACAGTAGTGCCAAAGTAGCTGTCTGGGATCAATCCACACCGACAGTTTTAGCCAACTACGAGGCATTGACCGACGATGTTATCTCAAATCTCATCGCCCGGTACAATATTGATAGAGCAATATATAGCTCAGTGGCCGAACACCACGACCAACTGCTTTTGATGCTACAACAAGCCGGCATAAGGACTATGGAACTTAACCGCCTCACCCCCCTGCCTATAGCCATAGACTATTCCACCCCCGACACCCTCGGTGTTGATCGCATAGCGGCTGCCGTAGGCGCTTGGAGCCTCCACCGTGGTCGCGAGATTCTAACCGTAGACGCCGGCACTGCCATAACCTATGACAGAGTAACAGCCGATGGCCATTATATTGGCGGGAACATCGCTCCGGGCATAGGCATGAGGCTAAAAGCATTGAACCAATTCACGGTTCAACTGCCACTGATTTCAGGCCGTGGCGAGGTCAGATTGTGGGGAAACTCGACCGAAAGCGCCATGCGCTCAGGCGCCGTTAACGGGGTGCTGGCCGAGATAACCTACTACCGGTCGAAACTGCCTGCCGATGCGGTGATAGTGATGGGTGGCGGATGGGGGTACGAGCTATCCCAAAAGCTCGATTTTATTACCGATTACCAAGAGGGACTCGTAAACCGAGGACTAAATGAGATTTTAATATATAATGAAAATATCTAAACTAATCGCTACTTTCTTTGTAGCATCTGCGGCGTTGATGGCCGTAGCACAGAATGGCATCAATACGCCCTACTCTCGCTTAGGGTACGGTATCTTAAGTGACAACGTCACCTCGGCACAGCGTGGCATGGGAGGTGTGGGCTATGCAATGAACTCAGGCCGACAAATCAATGTCATGAACCCGGCATCATATGCAGCCATCGACACCTTGACTTTTCTTTTTGACATGGGGGGAAGCCTTCGCCAAACATGGAGCTACGAGCCAGAGTCGAAAGCCAGTGGCAAAAATCTTCAAGGCAGTCTCGACTATATAACAATGCAGTTCCCCTTGGGACGCTACATGGGCGGTAGTGCCGGACTGTTACCATATGCCCAGACCGGCTACTCTTTTGGCGATGTTGTAGGCGACGAGCTTGGCACTACTTCGCGTCAGGGCAGCGGTGGCATAAACCAATTGTACCTTGGCGTTGCAGGACGTCCGTTCAAAGGATTTACCGTAGGTGCAAACATAGCCTACCTGTTTGGTAACACAATCAACGACAACTACGTAACAACAGCTGCCGAAGAACAATCACTATTTGAACGTGTTCTTAAAGTGACCGATTACAAACTCGACTTAGGTGTGCAGTACAGCTACAAGTTCAAATCGCGCCATCGCCTCACTGCAGGTATCGTGTATTCGCCGGGGAAATCGCTACATGGAAAGACCTATGGCGTTAAGTATCTTGTTTCAAGCACAGAATCGGTTAAACCCGACACATTGGACTACACCAAACTTACAGGAAAATTCTCCATCCCCGACACCTGGGGTGTAGGTCTCAACTATGAGTTTGACGATAGATTACAAGTCGAAGGAGACTTCACTTACCAACCTTGGAGCAAAGCCAAATACAAGCCATTGGAAGGATTCGAGAGCGAGACACAGGCATTTGCCGACCGCTGGAAAATAAATCTTGGCGTGCAGTTCTCCCCACGTCCACGAGGAAACTATCTCCAGCGAATCCAGTACCGCGCGGGAGCCTTCTACACCCACGACTACCTCATGATACAAGGTAACAACGTAAAAGAATATGGTGCATCGATAGGCTTCGGTCTACCCACAGCCAACTCCTTGATGCTACGCTCGGTGGTCAACCTCAGCTTCGAATACCGCCACCGTCAGGCATCGCCACAGGCACTTATCAAGGAAGATTGCTTCATGGTCACTCTCGGCATCAACTTCAACGAGATGTGGTTCTTCCAAAGCAAGATTCACTAAGCTTTTATAACCGAAAAAGCTACGATTCGAGACATGAATTCACTCAGGTCGTTACCGGTTGGCGTATTATCAGCCGCCTTGTCACTGGCAATCGTTGCATGTGACAACGACAACGATAAAGATGTCGCCGATATCGATACGTCGACCTACCCAACGATGATGACCACCGATGTATCGACATTCATCAGCGACTCGGGGTACACCCGCTATCATGTAACAGCTCCGCTTTGGCTCATGTTTGAAGAGATAGATACGCCCAACTGGAAGTTTCCCGACGGTGTCTTTCTCGAAAAATTTGACGATGATATGAATCCTACGGCCAATTTTCGCGCCGACTCTGCTACCTACTTCAGTACACGTAAAATGTGGCGTTTTGATGGTAACGTGAAGATGAAGAACACCGATGGCGACCGATTTGCCACCCCACAGCTTTTCTGGGACCAAAACCAGCACAAAGTATACAGCGACTCATTCATACACATCGAACGCTCGGAGCGCATAATTGAAGGTTATGGATTTGAGAGTAACGAGGATATGTCGCAATACACTGTGCTCAATCCGCAAATGATTCTTCCGATAGACCGTATGCGCTCGGAACGCAACGAACGACGCGACAGCAACATGACTACAACCGCCGTTGACTCTACAATCCCTGCTACCGCAAAGCCGCCAACCAAAAACAAACGTAAAACCGACTATTCTGAATTAGAATCTCAGAAAAAAGATCCCCAAGTAATACCACGTCATAAGTTTAACAAAGACGCTGAGATATTAAACGTTAAAGAGAAAATTCAAAAATAAAACAAAATGACTCCCGAACAACAGATATGGCTTCTGATCAGCCTGATTTCACTGGTGTTCTCCGCCATTTTCTCGGGCGTTGAGATTGCATTTGTCACAAGTGACCGTGTGCGCCTGGAGATAGATGTGCAAAAAGGAGGACTTACCAGCCGTATTCTCAACCGATTTTACGATAACAGCGATTTCTTTATCTCTACAATACTTGTAGGCAACAACATAATGCTGGTTATCTATGGAATGGGAGCCGCCAAGCTATTGGAGCCGTGGATAGCTATCTGGACTCCCAACGAGTTTTTTATTCTACTCCTACAGACTCTGATTTCAACCGGCATTATACTTATTACCGGTGAATTTCTTCCTAAAACCATGTTTCGCATCAATCCCAACCGCTCGATGCGTTACTTCACTATTCCGATATACCTTATATACTTGATCCTTTACCCGATCTCTCTGTTGGCTACATTGATTTCGAAAGGACTGATGAAGCTGTTCAACATGCCCGATGCCCCGCCACGCCCGGCACTGCTATCGATCGGCGACCTTAACAACTACCTGGAGCGCACTATCGATGACAGCAACAGCACGACCGACACCATCGAGAATGAAGTAAAAATATTCCACAACGCACTCGACTTTTCAAAAACTCACCTTCGCGACTGCATGACACCACGCAACGAGATAGTTGCAGTGAATATCGATACGACAACCTACGACGAATTGAGCCAACTATTTACCCGCTCGGGTCGTTCAAAAATACTCGTGTTCAGCGACGATATCGACAACGTGCTGGGCTACATACACGTAAGCGAACTGTTTGACCCGAATGTAGACTGGAAACAGCACTTGAAACCGGTGCTGTTTGCTCCGGAGACATTGATGGCTGACAAAATGATGCGCAGACTACTAAGCGAAAAGCGTTCGTTGGCAATTGTTGTCGATGAGTTTGGTGGCACCGCAGGTATGGTCACTTTGGAAGACTTAGTTGAAGAGATTTTCGGCGATATCCAAGATGAGCATGACAAACAGGGCCTTACCGCCAAAGAGGTTTCTCCGGGTATTTACGAAGTATCGGGACGCAGTGAAATAGAATATATCAACGATACATTTCACCTTGGTATTCCCGAAAATGACGAATACCAGACACTGGCCGGATACCTGCTCCACACTACCGGAACAATTCCTAACGAAGGTCAACTCATCGAGCTACATCCGCTATCGTTTGAGATCTTGAAAAAGAAAGGAGTGCGCCTGGAACTGATACGCATAACCCAACTGCCCGACGAAGAATAAAACAGCTCTCATACCTATGGCAAATCAAGACTATATCAGAAAGAATCGCGAATGGCTTGAAGCAAAAGCCTGTGAAGCGGGTGTAAGACCGCTTGACGGAGGCATCTATTACAAGGTGATAAAACAAGGCAACAAAGGTGGCGCCAAGCCCAATCGCGGCAGCGTTGTAACAGTTCATTATACCGGCAAAACCATCAACGGCAAAACATTTGATTCAAGCCGTGGCGGGGTTGCACCGGCTTTCAGACTACGCGATTTGATACCGGGATGGATCATAGCCGTGCAACAGATGCAAGTAGGTGACAAATGGGAGATATACCTACCGGCCGAAAAAGGATACGGACGGTTCAGCCAACCCGGAATACCCGGAGGCTCTACACTGATTTTCGAGATAGAACTTATCGCTGTCGGTTAATATTCGTTATAATCGACCGGGCGCAGAGTGTACCTGCGGCGTCTCGCCGCAGAATGATGAGTGAGCCAACAATTCGGCGCTACGGAGTAACTATAGATATTTTCACCCGCTTGTTTTTTAGACGAAGCGGGGAAAGCTGTTTCATCAAATCTTTAGCAATCTCTCGCGGAACAGCCACTATCGAAGAGTGGTCGCTCACATTGATACGCCCCACTTGATCAGGCCTGAGACCTCCTTGTTTCATGAAAAATCCGGCAATATCACCTCGCGAAATCTTCTCACGGCGCCCTGCATTTATATAAAGTGTTGAAACATCGCTATGAATAGGATCGTTGCTACGCCCCGAAGGGGCATATTGGCGGTCAACAGTGATATACTCAGGTAGATTATCGGCTTCGTTCTTTATTACATAGATTGTACCTGTAGCATCCTGTCGGGCCGTTCGTCCATTGCGGTGAGTCCACGCCTCGGCACTCGTGGGCATGTGGTAATGTATCACAGCTCCAATATTATCGATATCGAGTCCACGGGCAGCCAAATCGGTAGCCACAAGGACAGGTGTGGTCCCGTTATCAAGAAGGTCTATCGCCTGTTCTCTCAACCGTTGTTCAAGTCCCCCATGATAAAGTCCCACAGGAAAGCCATCGCGTCTTAAAGCATCATAAACACGTTCAGCACTATCACGATGGTTGACAAAGACTATCACCCTGCAGTTGTCGAGCGAATGTAACAGACTTAGCAGTGTGTCCAACTTGTCACGGTCAGGACTCTCCACCAGGACAACTTGCATGCGATGGCGCGGAGCCTGCACCGACTCTCTGAAATCGAGAGTCTCAACATCGTCAACCGGCAAAAAACCGGGTAATTGTTCAAGCTCCGTAGCACTTGTCAGAACGGTGTGTTTCAAACTTTTCAGGCGTTTGACTATACGTGTCATCTCATCACTGAACCCAAGTTCGAGAGCTTTATCATACTCGTCAATAACCAGAGTCTTGACCGAAGAGAGATCCAGCTGACGACGTTGCAGATGATCAAGAAGGCGGCCCGGTGTTGCAATAATGAGATCAGGGGCCACTGACAGTGTATTGACTTCATCGGTCATGGAATGTCCTCCATAGAGAGCCGCCACTTTCAAACCTGTTGCCAACGGCCGTAACACACTGTGGACCTGAATCACCAATTCACGCGAAGGAGCCATTACAATCGCCTGCACCGAACCATTGGGCGATGACAATCGCTGTAACAGGTATAGTGCAAAAGCAAGAGTCTTGCCCGACCCCGTAGGAGCAAGCAAGACTATATTTAATTGGGTCACATCAGCCATGACCTGTTGCATGGTATTCAGCTTGGATATATCTGTTTTAGAAAACAGATTGTCAAGAATATTTTTGAGCTTCATTTATTTTCTGTGTATGTGTTAAATTCAAACACACTTTTATATATTATTTTCGATTCAAACAATCGGTCGGTCAACAGAGTTCATCGTGGACCACCGGGACGTCCACCGAAACCACCGGGGCCTCCAGGTCCTCCGGAACCACCCCAGCCGCGTCCTTCTCGACTTCCCGATTCGTCACCCTTACCGAAGGCATTGATCTTATATGTAAACGTGATCATAAAGAAGCGGGTCAATGAATTGTACTCGATATCATCGATATAGTTAGCCGTTATATTTCGTTGAATCTGTTGTCTTTGTTGCAACAAGTCATAGACCTTAAGCTGTATGGATGCAACCTTATCTTGCAGGAATTGATAGCCTATCGAAGCATTCCACATCCATGTATTCGTATCAAATCCATCAGAATAACCCTTCTTACCGCTGAAATTCAGGTCACTGTTAATCATAAAACCTGAAGGATGGTAGTAGTCAACATCTAAATTACCTCCATAGTTGTGGACCATCTTATTGGCATTAGCATTGGTTTTAAGCGTATTGTAGGTGCGTTGCAGATTATAATTCGGGCGAAGTTCTACCGAAAAATTATCAGGACGCCATGCAAATGACACTGACTCGCCAAACCATATGGTGCGACTGGTATTACGCAAATTGTTGTTGAAACCTACCGTTTGATTATAACTAATGTACGTGTTGTTGGTGAATGTAAACGCTTTGTTACGGAAAGGTGTCGAGAACATATTAGACGCTCGCGCACTCCACACACCATTGACATTGGCATAAGTAGTCTCTTTACCACCGGTTGTAGTGTTATAAGAGGTTTTCGATACTATGCTGTTTTGTGTATAGTTGATAAATGCCGTTGCCCTGATCGACTGCTGACGCTCCTGATTAAAACTTTGGAAACGTAACTGTAGGTTATGGGTAAACGTCGGCAAAAGATTGGGATTACCCTTGATTATGTTCATAGGATCAGTTTCATCGGCCACGGGTTGCAACTGAGTCATCGAAGGCTGCGACGAACGACCACGATAGTCGGCATTAAACGTGGTGACCTTATCAAATTTATAGCGGAAACGCATGTACGGAGCATAATTCCAAACCGAACGTTCAGGTATGTTTTTGGCGCTGTTAATCAGATTGATGCTTTTGGTCGTAGAAGGCACAACCGAGACACCACCTTCAAAGTGAATCGCTTTGGTTATCTTTTTATAACCGACTCTAATGTCCTGAGAGAAAAAATTGTTGCGGAAACGGTTACTCAGTTCCGGATCAATATCCACTCCGGTAAAATCAGCTCCGAACACCGGTATCCCGGGATCCTGCACACCGTCATATTGCTGATAGCCAAGCAATGTCATCCCCGCCGGCAGCTGATCGGGATCATCGGCACTCAACTTGTAGACAAGTCGGTCGGCATCGTTCCATCGGTAATTGGCACTATAGGCAACAGTAATAAAGTTACCGTTTTTAACATCACCTAAAGGCTCAGTCCACGACAAGCGACCATTAACCGAGTTACTCCAGTTGTGATTGTCGGTATACATGTTATAGATATCATAGGTGTCACCATAGGTATCGAGCAACTCATCCTCCAACTCGAGTTGTTGAAGAGTGCGGTACCAGTTGTAGGAGTAGCTGTTGGAACGCTCCTTTACATTAGACATGCCATACCGGCCAAATATCGAGAACGAACGGCCACGATGCTGCTTGAAGCTATGATTATAAATGGTTGCGAAACCTGCCTCATAGCTCTTTCCGTGAGAGTCTCCAAGATTCAAGCTCGTAGTGGTGTTCTTGTTTGGACGAGTCACCGAAAACTCTTCGCTCTCAGAGTCATTCATATTGAACGACATGTTGGGTCGAATGTCGAGAGTGTTGAACGAGTCTGGTTTCCATTGTATGTGTAAATCAACTCTCAGATTATGTCCTTTATCGGTAGCCCATGATCTCGAATTGGAACGGTAATTATCGCCGCTCAAAAGATACTCGCGTTCCTGACGTTTTCGTGTATCACGGTCGCTGTGAGAGTACATCACATTACCGCCCACTCTGAATATCTCCTGATTACCTACATTGAAGTCAACACCAAACGCCTGAGAGCTGTTGATACCATTATTGCCACCAAAACGACGGAAGCGGTTTCCATTTCCATCGGTAAAGCCCAGATTATTGGTGTTGTTGGCCGACCCGATGAAAGTTATTCGATTGTCATTCCACATACGGTTTATATTAACACTGGCCATATAACGGTCATCGGTACCGTAACCGGCCTCGACCATTCCAAATAACCCGTTTTTCATGCCGGGTTTAACTGTAAGGTTAATAACGGTCTCTTCCTCGCCGTCATCAACACCAGTTAAACGTGCCAGGTCGCTCTTACGGTCAACCACTTGTAACTTTTCAACCAATTTGACAGGCAAATTCTTTGAAGCGACTTTTGGATCGTCACTAAAGAATTCCTTACCATCGACCAAAATCTTTGTAACACTCTTACCATTGGCCGTAATTTTACCTTCACTATCGACTTCAACACCAGGCAGGCGCTTAAGCAGATCCTCGACTACTGCATTGGGTTGTGTCCTATATGAATCGGCGTTAAACTCTACAGTATCCTCCATAACCTTTATCGGAGTCTTGATTGCAGTCACCACGGCCTCTTGCAACTTGACCGATGAATCGGTCATGTACAATGTGTCGGCACTGACACTTTTACCTTTGACGTCTACATTGACATATCCCTTGTTATATCCTATATAGGAAGCCTCTACAATATAACTACCCTGTTTAACTCCCGAAAAATTATATATACCATTGACATTGGCTATGGCTCCTTTCACAAACGAACTGTCGGCAGCGGCAAGTAGCCTTACGGTAGCATCGGACATTGGATCGCCCGATGACTTATCCTGTACGACGCCTTTTACATCAGCTGCCACCACTGTGATTGCCAAAGCCATAAACGAAGAGAATGCTAAAATACGTGATTTGTTAAAGCGCATTGTTGCGTTGATGAATTAGATATTAATAATTATTGAATAACTCTGAGAGAGTACCGCTGCCAACAGTATAATAAATACCGGCAACATACAAATTGACCGCTTAACCCGATAATAGTTTAACCCATTAAAACATTTTAACCAAAATATAGATATCAATACATAATTATCGTATCAATTCCCTGTCTACACGACATCCTGAGGTGATGTAGAACAACTATTTTCCGGAACAAAAGTCCTGTTATTAAAATAATAATAGTAACTTTGCAAAAATATTTACTATTAAAAAATGGGAAACGAAAAAGCTGAACGTATACAAACATCACTCCTCAACGACTTGGAGAAAAAGGCCTTAACTAGGCTTGCTGCCGGCATGCCGTCGTGGGTCACATCAGACATGCTTACCTATCTCGGTGTCGCAGCCGCTGTGTTCTATGCCATATTTTGCTGGCTCGCATGTGTAAATGTCAACTTCTTCTGGGCAGCAGCACTCTGCTTGGTTATCAACTGGTATGGCGACAGCCTTGACGGATCACTGGCTCGCTACCGCGATGCACAGCGACCCAAATACGGATTTTTCATCGACCATTCGCTCGATGCCTTGACCACTTGTCTGTTCTGCCTTGGATTAGGTCTTTCACCGCTCATGCAACTTAGCATTTCGTTATTCATTATGGGCGGATATCTTTGCATGTCGATCTATACCTACCTGTCGACTATCGTGATGGGCAAATTTCGCCTCACCTATGCCAGCCTTGGCCCTACTGAGATGAGATTACTTATAATCGCGGTGTGTATTCTATACATATACCTACCTCTCAATGATTTAGAATTAGAAATAGCCGGAATACACTTTTCAATATATGATTGTATAGGCTCGGTAGTAGCCGCAGCTCTGTTCATCGTTTACATAGCATCTCTGGTTAAAGACCTCAGAGCGCTTGCCAAAATCGATCCTCCAAAACATAATAACAAGAAATAACCATGGGGGAAGAGGCAGTAAACAAGCCCTACAAAGTCCGCCAAAAACTATCCAAGGCAAAAGAGAAGATACTCCACAACGACGGGCTCTTCTATACATTGATACGCTCCAGCCTGTCATCACAGTTGTGTGGATGGATCGATACAATTACATCCTTTCTTGCTTTTGCATTACTTGATTTATCAGCATGGTGGTCGACCGCTGTAGGTGCCTTCATAGGTGGCGTGTTCAACTGCATCATCAACTATCGCTTTACATTCCATGCCTATGGAGTAGACTGGCGTGCCGCCATGACAAAATTCATATTAGTGTGGGCCGGATCATTGTTGCTCAACAGCTTTGGCACGGAAATTGTATACCATTGGGTATGCACACTGTATGGACAGCAAGAGGTCACCGACATCGCCAACGATGGCACATTTTTAGCCTCACGACTTTCGGTAGCTTTGGCTGTTTCTCTTTGCTGGAATTTCCTGATGCAACGCAACTTCGTGTTTAAAACCACTCGTGTAGACCCCTACATAAACAGGATGCTTGATCACATAGGAATAGGAAGAAAAAAATAGAATTCAATAAAAGTAAACATACTCCAAAATGTCAATTGATAATTTAATATCAGAAGCTGTAGCCCGTGCCGTCAAAGAACTGTATGGCGTAGAGGCCGATCCAAAATCAATTGTACCCCAGACCACCAAAAAAGAGTTTGAGGGGAATCTGACAATCGTTGTTTTCCCTTGGGTCAAAGCTGCGCGCAAAAGCCCCGAACAGGTAGGCACCGAAATAGGCAATTGGCTGGTTGACAATGAGCCTGCCGTTGACCGCTTCAATGTTATAAAAGGGTTCCTTAACATTGTAATCGAGCCTACATTCTGGAACTCAGTGCTCGAACACATAGAATCGACTCCTAACTTCGGTATCAATGAAGTTAAAGACGATTCACCTCTGGTAATGGTAGAATACTCCTCTCCCAATACCAACAAACCGCTTCACTTAGGACACGTGCGCAACAACCTGTTAGGTTACAGTCTGTCGTGCATTCTACAAGCATGTGGAAACAAAGTGGTAAAAACCAATATCGTGAACGACCGCGGTATACATATATGCAAATCGATGCTGGCTTGGCTCAAGTGGGGCAATGGTGTTACACCTGAACAGGCAGGCAAAAAGGGAGACCACTTGATAGGCGACTTCTACGTGATGTTTGACAAACATTTCAAGGACGAAATCAAGGATCTTATGGCAAAAGGGATGACCGAAGATGAAGCCAAGCAGGCATCGCCATTGATGCAGGAGGCTCGCGAAATGCTTGTCAAATGGGAACAGAAAGATCCCGAAGTTCGTGCAATATGGAAAATGATGAATGAGTGGGTTTATGCCGGTTTCGATGAGACCTATAAGCGCATGGGGGTATCATTTGACAAGATTTACTACGAGAGCGAGACCTATCTCGAAGGCAAAGAGAAAGTCATGGAAGGTCTCGAAAAAGGGATTATGTATCGTAAAGACGATGGATCGGTGTGGGCCGACCTCACAAACGATGGCCTTGACCACAAGCTGTTGCTGCGTAGCGACGGCACCTCGGTTTACATGACCCAGGATATAGGCACCGCCAAACTTCGTTATGCCGATTATCCTATCGACAAGATGATCTACGTAGTAGGAAACGAACAGAACTACCACTTCCAGGTACTGTCGCTATTGCTTGACAAGCTCGGATTCAAATGGGGAAAAGACCTGGTTCACTTCTCATATGGAATGGTGGAACTCCCCGAAGGCAAAATGAAAAGCAGGGAGGGTACTGTTGTGGATGCCGACGACCTCATGGACGAAATGGTAAACACAGCCCGCGAAGTTTCCAACGAACTCGGCAAACTTGATGGACTCACAGCCAATGAAGCCGAAGCCATAGCCGAAACGGTAGGTCTTGGAGCCTTGAAATATTTCCTGCTTAAAGTCGATCCACGTAAGAACATGACATTCAACCCCAAGGAATCGATCGACTTCAACGGCAACACCGGTCCTTTCATTCAATACACCTATGCCCGTATACGCTCTGTGCAACGTCGTGCTGCCGAGATGGGAATCCAATCGACCGACTACATGAAGGTAAATCCCAACGAAAAAGAGATAGCACTCATTCAGTCTTTGGCCGACTTTCCATCGACCGTAGCCGAAGCCGGCCGCACTTACAGCCCGGCTCTGATAGCCAACTACGTGTATGACCTCGTGAAGCAGTACAACCAGTTCTACCACGACTACTCTATTCTAAAAGAAGAGGATGCTGCCGTGCGCTCTCTGAGACTGGCACTCTGCGATGCCACCGCACGAGTTATCAAACAAGGAATGGCACTTCTTGGCATCAACGTCCCTGAACGCATGTAACAAATATTTTGTTTAATATAAAACACACTTTAAAAAACAATAACAAATGGATAATTATTATCAGAACAGCTACGATATTCAAGCTCTCGACTCTCACGTATCACGCGTGATGAAGAGTGTTTATCTTAAAATGTTTCTGGCGCTTATTGTAAGTGCCTTGACCGCATGGATTGTTCCAATGACCGGAATTGGCAGTCTTGTTATCTCCCGCGGCGGATACCTTGTACTTGCCATCATCGAGATCGGATTGGTTATAGGTATCACTGCCGGTATAAACAAGTTGTCATCAGCAACCGCCACGCTACTGTTCTTTCTCTTCGCCATTGTTAACGGCGCCACTTTGTCGATCATCTTCCTGGCTTTCTCGCCTGAGTCGATTTTGAAAACATTCCTTATCACC
>CANOKG010000013.1 GCA_947566655.1 uncultured Muribaculaceae bacterium
CCTTTTTGGCCACGAAAGGGCGTAAAAAGTGTAAAAAAATATAAAACACATGAATATTTTATATATCTTTGCATTGATAATGGCTTATACAGAATCTCGACTCGTTTTAGTTGGGATGTAAAATCGTGTGCCATGGATAATAAAGATAATTAAAAAACATTAGATTGATGCAATTTACAGCTACTCAAATAGCTACAATAGTGGGTGGAACAGTAGAGGGCGATGAAAATGCTACGGTTTCGACATTTGCTAAAATAGAAGAGGGTGTGCCCGGTGCAATCTCGTTTTTGGCAAATTCCAAATATACCCCATATATATATAAGACCAAATCGACAATAGTATTGGTGAGTAACGATTTTGTTGCTGAAAAACCTATCGAAGCTACGTTGATACGTGTCGCAGATCCTTATTCGACAGTGGCGAAGTTGCTTGATATGGTTTCCAAGATGCAAGAGCATCGCCCGGTGGGCATAGAGCAGCCATGCTTTATCGCTCCTGGCGTTGAAGTCCCTAAAGACGCATATATAGGAGCATTTGCATATGTTGGACCGGGTGTGAAACTTGGTAAAGGAGTGTCAATCTATCCACAAAGCTATGTGGGAGCTGGAGTGACAGTCGGTGACGGCACAACTCTTTATCCCGGTGTAAAAGTATATCATGGATGTAAAATCGGTGAACGTTGTATTATCCATGCAGGTGCCGTTATTGGTGCTGATGGTTTTGGCTTTGCGCCCAATAACGGACATTATGATAAGATACCACAGCTCGGAATAGTAGAGATTTCTGATGATGTCGAAATTGGAGCAAATACAACTGTTGACCGTGCTACTATGGGAGCGACTCGGGTGCACAAGGGTGTCAAACTTGATAATCTTATTCAGGTTGCACATAACTGTGAAGTAGGACACGATACCGTGATAGCTTCTCAGAGTGGTATAGCGGGGTCAGCCAAAATTGGATCCAACTGTATGATTGGAGGTCAGGTTGGATTTGCCGGTCACATTACTGTAGGTGACGGCGTTCAGATAGGCGCTCAGACCGGAGTTGCCGGGAACATAGCTGCCGGAAAGCGTGTTATGGGATCTCCGGCTATTGATGCGCGAGATTGGACACGTCAAGTTGTGTACATCAAGAACTTGAACAACCTGTATGCCCGAGTAAACGAAATAGAGAAAAAAATAAAAGAATAAAAGATATATATTGCAATGAAACAACTTACATTGAATGGTTCCTTTAGCGTTGAAGGCAAAGGGCTTCATTCGGGAAAGCATATAACTGCTTCATTCGAGCCGGCTCCCGTAGGCCATGGCTACAAGTTTAAACGGGTGGACGTTGAGGGAGAGCCTATTATCGATGCGCTTGCCGAGAATGTCATAGAAACAACACGTGGCACGGTTATAGGCCATGGAGATGTTAAAATCAGCACTATCGAGCACGCCATGGCTGCGCTTTATGCTGCCGGAATAGACAATGTTCTTATTTCGATTGATGGCCCCGAGATGCCTATTCTTGATGGAAGTGCAATTGAATACTGCGAAAAAATAGCTGCTACCGGAGTTGTAGAACAGGATGCCGATAAAGAATTTTACATAGTAAAGCAGAAAGTTGAGGTTAGAGATGATAGCACCGGTTCTTCAATCATTGTTCTTCCCGATGACGATTTTACGATTGATGTGAAAGTGGGATTTGCCTCGCCTGTGTTGGCTAATCAATTTGCAACACTCGAAGATATAAAGGATTTTCCTGAACAAATCAGTGCTGCCCGCACATTTGTATTTGTACGTGAAATAGAGCCTCTTCTTAAGGCAAACCTGATCAAAGGTGGCGACTTGCAAAATGCAATTGTTATCTATGACAGCCCGATGGAACAAGAGGAGATTGATCATATTGCCGATTTGATGCATGCTCCGCATGTCAAGGTCGATGAATTTGGTTTCATCAATGAGCGTCCCCTTACAAGTGAGAATGAACCTGCGCGCCACAAACTGATGGATGTGCTTGGAGATCTTGCTTTGACAGGTCGTCCAATCAAGGGTAGAGTTATTGCTACCCGTCCAGGTCACTCATTGAATACTGCCCTGGCCAAAAAAATTCGCAAGGATATTAAACGTCAAGATCTTCAGGCTCCCGTATATAATCCATCGGTAGCTCCATTGATGGATATTAACCGTATTCGTGAGTTTCTTCCCCATCGCTATCCATTCTCAATGGTCGACAAGATTATTGATAAAGGTGACAGCTATATCGTGGGCGTAAAGAATGTGACTATAGATGAGCCATTCTTTGTTGGCCACTTCCCTCAGGAGCCTGTAATGCCCGGTGTTCTGCAAATCGAGGCTATGGCACAGACCGGAGGTTTGCTTGTTCTTGATAGTGTGGAGAATCCAGAGTGCTATTCCACCTATTTCATGAAGATTGATAATGTGAAATTCCGTCAAAAAGTAGTTCCCGGAGATACTCTTATTTTCCATGTATCGTTTATGACTCCAATGCGTCGAGGTTGTGCAATGATGAAGGGGTATGCTTTTGTAGGCGAAAAGATCGTTACTGAATGTGAGTTTATGGCACAGATTGTAAAAAATAAATAATTCTCTCTCTCGATATCAAAAATTTTAAACCATAATGATACATCAAATGGCGGTAGTGCATCCCGATGCACAGATTGGCGAGAATGTGGAGATAGGACCTTTCTCGGTAATAGAACGAGATGTGGTGATTGGCGACGGTACAGTCATAATGAATAATGTAACCATTTTGAATGGTGCACGCATAGGAAAAAACTGTCGCATCTTCCCCGGAGCGGTAATTGCCGGTATTCCACAGGATCTAAAGTTCAAAGGAGAGGAGACGCTGGCTATAATAGGAGACAATACAACACTACGCGAGTGTGTTACTGTTAACCGGGGTACAGCCTCAAAGGAGAAAACAGTTGTAGGCAATAACTGTTTGATAATGGCCTATTGCCATGTGGCTCATGACTGCACGATAGGTGACTATGTGATTATCTCAAATGCCAGTCAGGTGGCTGGTGAAGTGGTAGTTGACGACCACGCTGTGATAGGTGGCGGAACACTTATACACCAGTTCACTCACATTGGACCTCACGTAATGATACAGGGAGGATCAAAAATAAACAAAGATATTCCTCCATTTGTTAAGGCCGCCCGTGATCCAATTGCCTATACCGGTATTAATATTGTAGGCCTTCGCCGTCGTAACTTCTCAAACGAAGATATTAATGCAATCCAAGAGATTTATAGATATCTTTATCTTTCGCAGATGAATGTTAGCGATGCATTGAGTCGTATTGAGTCGGAGATTCCGCAAAGTGATGTTCGTGACCAGATACTTGCTTTTGCCCGTGCATCGACCCGAGGTATTCTGAGAGGCTATGAGTGGTGTTGATTATCATTATAAGCGATAGTCTTCAAAAATGTTAAAAACAAGATACTTTTGCTGATTTTTTTATAGGACGTTGCAACTTTAATAGGGATGCAACGTCTAATTTTATTATTTAGTGAATCCAAATAGTTATATTTTTTATTAATATTATTCATAACAATGAAAAAACTGTTTCTTAAAGCTGTCATGGTGGTTGGTGCCATTATGATGCTTGGCTCGACAGCTTCAGCTCAGATGCAGCTGCCTGTTGACAAGGACGTGCGTATTGGTAAGTTGCCCAACGGTCTTACCTATTACATTCGTCACAATGAGACTCCTAAGGGGCAGGCCGATTTCTATATTGCTCAGAAAGTAGGCTCTGCACTTGAGGAAGACAATCAGCGTGGTCTGGCCCACTTCCTTGAGCACATGTGTTTTAATGGTACAGAGAATTTCCCCGGCAATACACTTATCAGCTGGTTGGAAAGTATTGGTGTGAAATTTGGTTACAATCTTAACGCCTATACAAGTATTGACGAAACTGTCTATAACATTTCCAATGTGCCTACGGCACGCGAGAGTGTCCAGGATTCTTGTTTGTTGATTCTTCACGATTGGGCTGATGCATTGTTGCTCGATACTGAAGAAATTAATAAGGAGCGTGGTGTTATTCACGAGGAGTGGCGCCGTACCAATGTTGGTCAGCAACGTGTTCTCGAAGCCTTATTGCCAATCCTTTATCCTGATTCAAAATATGGTTACCGTCTACCGATTGGAACAATGGAAGTCGTAGATAATTTTGAACCACAGGCATTGCGTGATTATTACGAGACATGGTATCGTCCTGATCAGCAAGGTATTATTGTTGTGGGTGATATCGATGTAGACCGCATTGAAAACAAAATCAAGGAGATTTTCTCTCCGATAAAGATGCCCGAGAACGCTAAGGAGCGCGTTTACCTTGAAGTTCCAGATACTCCTGGTACTATCTATGCTATTGGCAAAGATAAGGAGCAGGTAGTGGCTATCGCTGAATTGATGTTCAAGACCGATGCTTTCCCCGATGAGATGAAAGGCGATGTATCGTATCTTGCCGTTGATTATATCACCGGTATGATTACACAGATGCTTAACAACCGTTTGAACGACATGAGCTTAGATCCTAATACTCCGTTTGCTCAGGCAGGTGTGAACTATGGAGAGTATCTTGTGTCGAAGACCAAGGATGCTCTTACGATAGTAGCCGTAGGCAAGGGTAATAGTGTTTTGCCTGCTTTCGAATCGGTTTACCGTGAGCTTCTGCGTGCTCAGCGTGGTGGTTTCACTCACAGCGAGTACGATCGTGCTCGCAGTGAATATCTTTCTCGATTGGAGAAAGTATATAACGAGCGCGATAATCGCCAGTCGAGTGCTTATGTAAGAGAGTATGTACGCCACTTTATCGACAACGATCCTATTCCCGGAATCGAGACCGAGTATCAATTTATGAATATGATTGCCAATCAAATTCCTGTAGAGGCCATCAATCAAGCATTGGCACAGTTAGTCGGAAATGATAACCGTGCTTTCCTTGCTATACTTCCTGATAACGGAACTCAAATTATCCCTACCGAGAAGGAAGTTGCTGATCTTATTGCCAAGGTTGATGCCGAGAATATCGAAGCTTTTGTTGATGAAGTTAAATCAGAACCTCTTATCGAGAAACTTCCAGCTCCCGGAAAGATTGTTGCCGAGAAGCAACTCCAACAGTGGGGCGCGACTGAGTTCACTCTCTCTAATGGTGTAAAGGTTATTGTGAAACCCACGACATTCAAGAGCGATGAAATCTTATTCAAAGCTACCGCGCTTGGTGGTACTTCTGATATACCTGAGAGCAAGGCCAATGAATTGATTTTCATGGATTATGCTCTCAGTACACGTGGTCTTGGTTCTTATACCAGCAAGGACCTTGATAAGTATCTCGCCGGAAAACAAGCCAGTGTTTCTCTGAGTCTTTCTGATTATATTCGCAATGTTAATGGTAATAGCACAGTGAAGGATCTTCCTACCATGATGGAACTTCTTTACATGACATTTACCAACATTACCATAGATGAGGCTGAGTATCAAGCTTTGCAAAAGATGCTTGAAGGTGTACTTGGCGGTCAGGAGAAAGATCCAAAATTCATTTTCAATCGCGATCTGCTTAAGAGCCTTTATAATTCGCCCCGTCATCAGATAATTGATACAGATATAGTTGAAGCTGCCAATCGTGAAGCTATCTTAGAGATAGCCCATAATGCAGTAGCTAATGCTGCCGATTACACATTTACCTTTGTCGGTAACATCGACATGGAGACATTCAAACCACTTTTGGAGCAATATATTGCAACTCTTCCGGCTAATGAGGCTACTGCAACAAAAGCCTTTGCAATTAACGAAGCATTGGAAATGAATGTAGGTAACAAGACCGACAATTTTACCACAGTAATGGAAACTCCCCAAACATGGGTGGCTATTATTGCTTCGGCTAAAGTACCTTACGATTCCAAACAGCAGAAGGTAGCTTCGATAGCCGGACAGATCATGAGCAAGCGTCTCCTGGACACTGTTCGTGAAGAAATGGGAGCCGTTTACTCTATCGGAGCATCGGGTAGTCTCAGCCGAGTAAGCGATCAGAATGCAATCATGCAGACATCTTTCCCCATGAAACCCGAAATGAAGGCTGAGGTGCTTGACTTCATTGCAAAAGAATTTAAAGCAATGGAATCGAATATCACATCAGAGGAATTGTCTAAGGTAATCGAGTTCATGGTAAAGAATGCTAATGAAGATAAAGAATTGAATGGCCCATGGTTGAGCGCGATCAGCGATTCGATGATCAATGGAGTGGATACATTTAATGGAAACGTTGATGTTCTCAATTCTATTACTGTTGACGATGTTCAAAATTTCATGAAAGCGTTGAATGCCTCAGGCAACTATCGCATAGTGCTTCTCGATCCCGCAGAGTAATATTTTTTATGCACCACCGGTTAGCGTGGTTGCAAAATCAAAAAAAGATCAATTTATGGATTCTGTCCATAAATTGATCTTTTTTTGATTTTGCAAGAAATATTTTAATTTATCGGACAGCAATAAAACAAGATGAATTATCGATTGAGGAGGATGTATTGATGACCGTAAGTGACTATAACGTGCATCGCGAACTTGTTAGCAGCGCCACCAATGCTCTCGATCTTGCCGATATGGCCTATGCACAGACTCAGCAACGATTCATTATTGGTAAGGCTGATGTTAACGCGGTTACTCTTGCTCTGAACCGTCGACGTGAAGCAGTAAAGAATTTTATGGCAGCGTTACAGAATTATTGGACTTCTCATTATAAAGTTAGACGTCTTACTCTCTATGACTTCCAAATGAATATGCCTTTAAGCGACTTAGTGGAGTATAAGGCCTATCCAATTCCAGCAGCTAATTAAGAGAGTGTTTGAATTTAACTCTCAATCTTAATACGAGTTAAAAGTAAACATACTCTAAGTGCCTTAAAAGAATGACCTTTAAAATTGACATGCTCGAGATCATGCTGGTCAAATGGCTTTGCTGACATTCAGAAATCTCTAATGGAGATTATTCGATAAAACAAAAACTCTGACAGTTATCACACATTAAAAATGTGGATTGTGCTGTCAGAGTTTTATTGTATGATTTATTCAGATGAATTTAGAGTGTGTTTAAAACTCTTAAAATGGGAGATCGTCGTTAGGATCGGTTGAGGGGGTGAAGGTTGATGGTGCCTGTGCTGCGGCAAACGGGTCGTTGGCAGGAGCGGTGGGCGCAACCGGTGCAGCGCCTTGACTCTTTTCGGCCTTCCAACCGCGAATGTTTGTAAACCATCGGCCGTTGTATTCGTGGCTGTCGATGTCAAAGCTTAATTTTACTTCATCGCCTACTGCTAATGGATATTGATCAGCTCGATCGCCCATGAAATCAAAAGCGATCTTAGTGGGATAATTATCTAATGTTTCGAGAACGTATGAACGCTTTTTCCATGCATTACCAGTTTTTGAGACACCGCTTACCTCTGGCAATGCGACAATGATTTTTCCAGTTACTTCCATTTTTATATTTTGAATTATGTATATTTGTCTGTGACAATTGGTCTACAAAAATAGGTATTCAAAGTTGAAATCCCAAATTATTTGCGTTCTGTTTTCTCTAATATTCGGTTATTTTTGCGAGTATTAATTAAATAAACTATCTTTGTTAGCATATAGATGCTTGATTAGAATATATAAGAAACAATGATAGATAAAGGTGAATGGTGGACCTCGCCAACTGAGGCTGAGAACGGACAGCTTATAATGGTAACCGGACGAAGAGATATTGAAACATTCAGGTTGAATTCAAAGTTCTCGATCAGGGTTGAAGTGACGTGGAAATATCAAAGCGATTCAGGTGGTATGCCCGATGCAGTCACGTCAACACTTATGGAACAGGTACAGGATGCCCTGCAGTCGACGTTTATAAAGGATCCGGTAGCAGTGCTTACAGGCATATATACAGGAGCCGGAGAGCGAAATTGGGTTTTTTATACCCTGAGCACCCATATATTCGGTCGTAAATTAAATGAGAGTCTGGCTCAGTTTGATATGTTGCCAATAACAATTTATACTGAGAATGATCCTGAATGGGCCGAGTATGATGAGATGAAAGAGGCATCGGAGATTAATCTGGAGTGATTTTTGATTTGATAGTCTGATAAACCGTAATCGAGTTCGTTTTCCGGTGCAATGTGTGCTCGTTAAGTAAAAATAATTGTTAACTTTGGGGCTATGAATGAGGAAGCATTAAGTCAGTTATACCTTAAGGATACAGCTTTTCAAAATTTAATGCAAAAGCGCATTTTCAATGTGCTTCTAATCGCGTCACCCTATGATGCTTTCATGATGGAAGAAGATGGACGTGTCGAGGAACAGCTATACTTTGAATATGTGGCACTTAACTTGAGCTCTCCACCTCGTGTAACTCGAGTGTCTCACATCAGCGAGGCACTTGAAGCACTCAGATTGAAACATTTCGACCTTATAATAGCGATGCCGGGTAGCGATATTTCAGAGACATTTAATGGCGCTCGGGATATTAAACGACTATATGCCGACATTCCTATCGTAGTTTTGACACCATTCTCAAAAGAGGTGTCCCGACGATTGTCTCATGAAGATTTCTCTGCAATAGACTATGTATTCAGTTGGCTTGGCAATGTCGATTTGTTATTGGCAATCATTAAATTGTTGGAAGATAGAATGAATGCCGATAATGATGTGCTCGATGTTGGTGTTCAAGCCATAATGGTTGTTGAGGACTCAGTAAGATTCTATTCATCGGTATTGCCCCATATTTATAAATTCTTGTTGAAACAGTCGAGGGAGTTCTCGACCGAGGCTTTGAACGAGCATGAACAGATGTTGCGTATGCGTGGCCGTCCCAAAGTTTTGCTGGCGCGTGACTATGAAGAGGCTCAGTCCCTGTATGAAAAATTCGGGAACAATATGCTTGGCGTAATAACCGATGTTTCATTCAAACATCAAGGTGTCAAGGATCCTGAGGCCGGATTGAAGTTGGCCGCGTATCTAAATAGTCGTGATCCCTATTTGCCTATCATCGTAGAGTCGACCGAGAGGGCCAATGGTCCTAAGGTTATCAACATGGGTAATATTTTTGTTGATAAGAATTCGAAGAAATTACCGGTTGACCTCGGGAAGGCTATAATGGATAATTTCGGTTTTGGCGATTTTATTGTCAGAGATTCATCTACAGGTAAAGAAATAAGTAGGCTACGGTCACTTAAGGATATGCAAAAATCGATTTTCGACATACCGGCCGAGTCCCTGTTTTACCATACTTCCCATAACGATATTTCACGATGGCTTTATTCTCGTGCTATGTTCCCTATAGCTGAGATTATTAAAAGACATCGCTCTATGTCGGTAGAAGAGATGCCGGCAACGCGTCAGCTGATATTTGATCTCATAGTCAAATATCGTAAGATGAAGAACCGTGGAGTTGTGGCTGTTTTCCAAAAAGACCGTTTTGACCATTATAGTAATTTTGCCCGTATTGGACAAGGATCGCTTGGCGGTAAAGGTAGAGGATTGGCTTTCATAGATTCTATCATTAAAAAGAATCCTATATGTGACAATTTTGATGGAGTCACGATATCGATACCACGCACGGTCGTATTATGTACCGATATATTTGATGAGTTTATGTCGTCAAATGACCTGTATCCGCTTGCATTGAGCGATGTTCCTGATGATGTAATATTGAAAGCTTTTCAAGAGGCAAAATTGCCTGAACGGCTTATAGAAGATTTTATAGCATTGTTTGATGTCGTAGACAAGCCATTGGCTGTAAGATCTTCGAGCTTGCTTGAAGATTCACATTATCAACCTTTTGCAGGGATATATTCTACTTATATGATTCCTAAGGTAAGCGATAGGGATATAATGTTGGGACAGTTGACGAAAGCAATCAAGGGAGTCTATGCATCAGTGTTTTATGCCGATAGCAAGGCCTATATGACGGCTACGAGTAATGTCATTGATCAGGAGAAAATGGCTGTAATCATCCAAGAGGTTGTTGGTAATGAGTATGGCGACTATTATTTCCCATCATTTGCCGGTGTTGGAAGATCATTGAATTACTACCCCTTAGGTGAGGAACAACCCGGAGATGGAGTTGCAGAGGTAGCGATAGGCTTAGGTAAGTATATCGTAGATGGTGGATTGAGCTTGAGATTCAGTCCGCGTCATCCCGACAAGGTCTTGCAAACATCAACTCTTGATTTGGCTTTGCGCGACACCCAGACTCGATTATATGCCCTCGATATGAAATCTATTGTCGAGGATGTTAAAGTTGATGACGGCTTTAATATAGTTAAAAAGCGCGTGCAAGACTTCGCGGGAACTTCGGCTCTAAAGTACATGGTATCGACATTTGATGTCAATGATCAAATGATAAGAGATACCGATGCCGGGGTGGGACGCAAGGTCGTGACCTTTGCCAATATTTTAAGTCATAATGCTTTCCCTATGGCAAGCGCTATTGATTTCATGTTGGAAAATGGTCAGCGCGAGATGCAACGTCCTGTAGAAATTGAATTTGCCGGAATTATTAATCATGATAAAACCGAAGATAAAGGTCATATCTATTGGTTACAAATAAGGCCCATAATTGATCGAAAGGAGCTTGTTGACGATACGATACTTAATATACCCGATGAAGAATTGATTTTAAAGAGCAATACTGCCTTGGGACACGGTAACATTGAAAATGTAGAACGTGTGGTATATGTCAAGCCCGAGAACTTTTCTTCAATGAACAATTCACGAATAGCTAGGGAAATCGAGAGTCTTAACCGTAGACTTGTAGCCGATGGACAAAATTATATTCTAATAGGTCCGGGTCGTTGGGGATCAAGCGATACTGCCTTGGGCATTCCGGTTAAATGGCCCGATATTTCAGGTGCGCGTCTTATAGTGGAGTCTTCGCTTAACAATTATCGTATAGAACCGAGTCAAGGTACCCATTTCTTCCAGAATCTGACATCATTCGGAGTTGGCTATTTTACAATTAATCCATGCTCCAACGATGGCGTCTATAGTATAGAATATCTTAATTCTTTACCGGCCGTTTTCGAAACCGATTTCATAAGGGTTGTAGAATTTGATACCCCCCTCTTTATTGGAATAAACGGTCGCAAGGGGGTGGGGGTGGTAAAGAAACCCGATCAACATAAATAATCCAATGAATAATTAAGTTCGAAACACTATAATGGCAATTTTAAAAAAGATAAAACAAGCATTTGGATTCTCAGGTTCGGAATTCGACGATGATGAAGAGATATTTGGTGACTCGACACGACATCAACTGGAGTTGGAGAGTGGTGATTCTGTGAATAGAACCGGTGATATGGGGACGCCATATGATAGGGATTTTCAAGATGCTGTTGATACGATGCCCTCCGAGCAAATCGATGCTATATTCACTACTGTTGTTAATGAGTTCAACAAAGCTTTACCGAATTTTATTTCTCAAGGTATCGATGCAGAGACGCAGCGTAAATTTCTGTATGATGCGTTGACCGACGATTGCAAGGATTTTTTACAGCGTGTACAGTCTAACTCACTGGAATTTTGTAACCGACGGTGGGAACGAGAGCGAATCTCATTGAATAACGAATTGAATAACTTGAGGGAGAGGCAAAAATCGCTTGAAGAGAATGAGTCAGATAAGTCAAAACAACTACTTAGTGCCGAGCGACAAAAACGGGCTCTCAATGAGCGCATTCATGATTTAGAGTCACAGATTGCTACTCTTGAAGCCGAGAAAGATCAATATGAGCTCGAAACCCGTAGTCTGGTCAATAAACTACGTGTAAGTAATATGGTAAATGAAGGGATGGAGATCCCTGATATTTCGACATATGAAAGCCGTATAGCCGAATTGAGTTCACAAATCGAGAAACTCTCGTGTGACAACGAAACTCTTACCGGTAAAAATGATGAATTGCTTAGGATCAATGAATCTTTAGTAAAGAATAGTGATGAATTGAAAGCTTCAAGCCAGGACGCCGAATCTAAAGTTAAAGAACTTACCGCATCAAACACTGATTTGTCGCAGCAGCTCGAAAACATGAAATTGAAAATTGAGATGACTGATGTTATGCTCAATGATTTGAATGCACGTGCTTCTACAGCCTCTAAAGATGCTGAGACACAGTCGGCCGAACTGGAATTGTTAAGAACAAAGTTGAAGGATGCACTACAACGGGCCGACAATACTCAACTTGAACTTGACGAGGCTCGAGCAAATCTTGAGATTGCAGCATCGATTCAAACAGAGGTTGAGAGAATACAGGAGACGATACAGACTAAGAACCAATTGATAGGCGATCTTACCGATACTGTGAGACGTCGAGAAGATCGTATCAATGCCCTTGAAGCCGAGGAAGCCTCGTTACGTCGCACTATTGAGTCCAATCTATTAAGTCAAGCTGAGAGCGAGAAAAATCTGCGGGCTGAGATTGAACAGTTGCAGAATCAATTGGCTTCAGGGAAAGCTAAAGAGCGTCAGCGCTCTAAGCGGAAACCATCGGCAAAGATTTCGGCTATAGATGAGGAATTGGATAATACCGACTGGTTGGTTGCAACGCCACCCGAAGGTACTAATGCCCGCACTTCGGGAGTTTCTGACTCAGAGTTTGGCTATCAGGAACCGCAGCGTAAAACTCCTCCCGAAAATTCGGCTCAGATGTCCTTATGGTAACATTAACCTGTACTGCAATATATAATTTTAATATTCAATATAATAAATCTATAATATGCGTCATAAAATAAAGATCACTTTGGCGTCGTTAATGGTCGCAACTGCTTCTGTTTTACCTGTAATGGCACGCAATGCTATTGTACAAGTAGATGATGTCGCCGAGTATGTATTTCCGGCTAATGGTACAAAGAGTCCCAGTTCATTTACTTACATGCCAGATGGACTCAGTTACTTGATGTTGACCGATAACGGCAAGAAAGTGAGAAGCTTCGATACGGCAAGTGGTAAGGAGACGGGGGTCGTTCTTGACTTGGCTGATACCCGTGAAACTAAAATTAATTCTATAGAAGGCTTTTCGTTGAGTCCCGATGGTTCGATGATGTTAGTGTGGCGCGAATCACAAAGCGTGTACCGGCGTTCATTTACAGCATCATACTATGTTTTCAATATCAAGCGAAATATTCTCGTTCCATTGTCGACTGATCATCCACGTCAAATGGCCCCGCTATTCTCACCCAATAACCGAATGGTTGCCTTTGTTTCAGATAATAATATCTATCTCAAAAAACTTGATTACAATAGCGAGGTAGCTGTGACTACCGATGGTGTGCGCAACGAAATTATTAACGGTATTCCTGATTGGACCTATGAAGAAGAGTTTTCAACATCGCGGTCAATGACATGGTCACCCCAGAGCGATATGCTTTGTTTTATTAAGTATGACGAAAAGGAAGTTCCGTTGTATAGTTTCCCAATGTATCAGGGAGCATGCCATCCTATAGAAGAATATGAACTCTATCCAGGAGCATATAGCTATAAATATCCCGTAGCCGGTTGTACAAATTCTAAAGTATCGGTTCACAGCTATGATATAGATACACGAAAAATCAAACCGGTAACTATATCGGCTCCCGGTATTGAATATATACCGCGCATAGCCTATGCTCCTAATGGGCAGTTACTTATTACTACTCTTAACCGGGAACAGAACCGAATGGAAATATATACGGCCAATCCTCGTTCCACTGTAGTTAAATCGATCCTGGTAGAAGAAAGCAAGACATGGATAGATCCTTCGACCTACGAAAATATGAAAATCGAAGATAAATCGTTTGTTATTATCTCATCTCGTTCGGGATTTGCCCATCTTTACCGTTTTTCGTTTACCGGGCAATTACTTTCCACGATGACTCGGGGAGAGTGGGATGTAACCGATTATTATGGAACCGACGGGTTGGGGAATATCTATTTCCAATCGACACGTAACGGCGCTATGAACCGCACGGTGACCAAGATCGATCAAAAAGGAATGGAAACAACTATAGGTAAAGAAAATGGTACAACATCATTATCATTTTCACCCTCGATGAACTATTTCACCATGTCTTACAGTAGTGTCGAAACGCCGCCGATCTATACATTAAATAACAGCAAGCTGAAGCAACTTCGCATACTTCAAGACAATAGCGAAGTGGCATCGCGCTATGCCTCGGCTCCAAAGCGTGAATTTTTCACGATAAACAGCGATGGTTACCAACTTAATGCATATATGGTAAAACCATCAGGTTTTTCTTCCTCTACAAAGTATCCCGTTATAATGTGGCTTTACAATGGCCCGGGATCTCAAGAGGTATTGAACCGTTGGAGTATTGACTGGCAGCAAGCTGCAGCCGAGCTGGGATTTCTTGTAGTTTGTGTCGATGGTCGTGGTACTGGTGGGCGAGGCAGCTCGTTCCAAAGTGTGGTATATGGCAATCTGGGCCATTATGAGACTATCGATCAGGTTAATGCGGCTCGATACTTGGCCACGTTGCCCTACGTGGATTCATCTCGTATTGGAGTCTCGGGTTGGAGCTATGGCGGTTATGAAACATTGATGTGTGCTCAGGCCACCGATTCTCCTTTTGCAGCCGCTGTGGCTATTGCTCCTGTAACCAACTGGCGTTACTATGATACTGTGTATGCAGAGCGATATATGAACACTCCTCAGGCCAATATCGAGGGATATGTGGAGTCGGCACCAACAACCCATGCATCCAAAATGAATTGTGATTTGTTATTAATGTCGGGTACGGCCGATGATAATGTACATTTCAGTAATACTGTAGAATATGTATCTCGCCTGCAAGTAGAAGGAAAACTTTGTAACATGCTGGTTTTCCCTAATATGAACCATTCAATCTATGGTTGTAATGCACGTGTTCTGGTATATACCAATATGCTGAGATTTTTTAAGAATATGTGATATCAAAGAACGTATCTTTTATAATATTTGTGAGCAGATATTTTTGTAACTTGTGATGTCGAATCAAATGACTCTTCAGAGTTTAAATAAATGAATGATGTTAGAAATAAAGCGTAGTAATCCTATATCAACATTCATAATGACTTCGTGGCGGCATTGGATTGTTGCTCTTGGTCTTGTGTGTATCTTGATAATACTTTCGACCTGGGTATCGCGGAATTTCTTTCCCTATCTGGCGTTTGGATTCAGCACTATTTTGGGTGTGATGATATACAATCGCAGGCATCGTAAGTTTGCTGCTTTAGGCATCCCTTATCTGGTGTGCATTACGCTATTGCTTGAAGGATTATTGCTTTGTGGATTTAATTTGACCATACATATTACCGATGTCTATGAACTTGCAGGAAAACCCGTTAACGATGAATTGCCCTTTATAATTCAGCTTACATTATCACCATTGATGGCTATTGTTTCGGGCATATTCATGTTAAGAAGATTGGGCCCCGGAAGATTCTTCAGAACACGTAATGGGAGTAGTAACGTCAGCTTGATGCAACGCATGGTGTGGCAGGAATCGCGCTACCAGACTCGCCTGTTGTTCCTTTTAAATGTAGCATTGGCTTTGTCAGAGTGGTTTTATACATATTATAGCTTTAAGTCAATAAGCATCAATAAGCCCGACATGTTCTTTTTTGTGTGGATGCCTGTGATTGTTTATGGGTTGTCGGTTATCTATTTGGGCTTCAGGTGCTTTTCCTTATGGGCTTTTTATGTACAAAACGATCCGGCTAACATGGTTAGCCCACATCGCACCACTGTAGTCCGATACCTTATCATAGCCGAAGATAAAATATATCTCAAAAATATGACACTTGATGTAAAACAAGGTATGGATTCTTATTTTGATACACCTGTAAGACTTCGGACCCATTTTAGCGAAAGAGTAGAAAGTCAAGGGGCTATTGATCTCTTTTCTAATTATACGGGGATCGAAGCAAGTGTGATTAAGGTTATGAAGTTCCTTTTTGATGGCTTGGGATCGGGAATGAATAGTAACTTCATTCATTATCTTTGTCAACTCGATGATGTTAGTGATGTTGCCGAGTCTCGTATAAAAGGAGGCGACTGGTATACTCTTGATCAGATAAAGCGTTTGAATAGACAACACAAATTGTCGGCAGAGTTATCTGGAGAACTCGTACATATCTATACTGTGGCGATGGCATGGAAAACATATGATGATAATGGAAATCGACGGTATAGAATAAAAAACTACCAGCCTACTTATAGACTTTGTGATATTCATAAGTGGAATGTTGATTATAATGATGAGCGATGGCTACGCATATCTCATCTTAATGCCGATAAGCCGTTTTTTAAGATTCGCCGATTTTTTAGTCGTTTAACCTCACCTTCCATTCAATGAAACGATCCAGACTTATTGTTATCACAGGACCGACAGCGTCGGGAAAAACTCGAAGAGCTGTGGATGTTGCCAGGGAAATCGGAGGTGAAATTGTAAGTGCCGATTCTCGTCAGTTGTACAGGGGAATGGATTTGGGTACAGGTAAGGATATAGCTGAATATGGCAATGTTCCATATCATTTGATTGATGTGGCACCGGCCGGAGCTCGTTTAAATTTGTTCAGTTTTCTTCGTGATGCCAATGCCGCTATTGACGATATTGCTGAGCGAGGGGCAATACCAATTGTGTGTGGAGGAACGGGAATGTATGTCGAGGCTATTATAAATGGGTTGGCGTTGCCCGAAGTTCCTGAGAATAAGATCCTGCGTGATTCTTTGTCGGGCAAGAGTCTGGAACAATTGACAGCTATCTTGTCGTCAATGAAGCAGCTACATAATCAAACCGATGTTGATACCTGTAAACGCGCAATCAGAGCAATCGAGATCGCAACATACTATGTCGACCACCCAGAGGCTGCGAAAGCATGCGAACCTCATCCTCGGAAGAACACTGTTATTATAGGGGTAAACATCGATAGGGAAACACGAAGATCCCGAGTTACCCAACGACTTAAACAACGACTTGATGATGGTATGGTAGATGAGGTGAAAAACCTTATCAATTCTGGTATAAGTTCCGATTACCTCATATACTATGGATTGGAATATAAATATCTTACACTGTATGTCATGGGCCAATTGTCTTATGATGAGATGTTTTCCCAGCTTGAAACAGCAATACATCAATTTGCTAAGCGTCAAATGACATGGTTCAGAGGTATGGAACGCAGAGGATTGCATATCAACTGGCTTGATTGTAATATGCCGACCGATGAGTTCGTTGACTCTGTTAAACAAATTGCAGGGTTATGAGGTCGTTATTTGCAGTTATTGTTGCTTTGTATGTAACCATGTCATCTGTAGCCGAGACTCGAATTACTCGACAGTGGATTGACGGCCGTGACTTGCACAACGATTCGTTGATAATACATTTACCTGAAGCAGCCCACCACCAATTAATAGAGGTGTGTGGCGAGATGGCAGGCGTTAGAGAAACATTCCCTAAAAGTAGTAAAACATGGGGTTTGGATTTACACTTGGCTGATGGCTCACATAGATCCATCATCTTGGGTTGGGGCAATACATTGTATGGAGATTTTAATGAGAAACGGTTCTTATCGGTATCAGGACTTGATAACGATAAGACTGCATATGTCTTTGATAATGTTGATTTGTATACGGGCGCAAACATTCTCGTGGTAGAAATCGACAATGACAACCGTGCCGGCATTTATGTGGGTGATGATCTTATGAACTATGTGGGGACGGTTTCTCTACCGGCAGCAGCGGTAGATGCTGTGATTTTCTCTCATGGAAAATTCAAACTGTGTGATGCATGTGTAGAGTCTCAATTTGTAATTTCCCAGGCCTCTGGTTTAGATGATGGTGCTTTGACTGCAGCATCGTTACCGGGTCAGCCGGCCCCTTTAGGGCTATGGCATTATCTTGATAGAGATAATGATGCAGCCTATGCACGATTAGGAGGTGAGTATGATCTGATTGTTGTCAGCGATCCACACAACACAGATCACTATCTTATAATATATCTTGATGGAGCAAGTGTGAATTCATCACGCTGGAAAAAAGGAATGATTAAAGGCCGTCTCGAACCAACAAAGTTTGTCGACCGATACAAATTGCTGTGGTATGATGCTAATTTTGAACCTGTTGAAGATGAAACCCATGCATCAGTTGAAGAAGGAATTCTCACCATATATTTCCCCTTGCATCATTCCCAGCTGCGCTATTGTCGTTGATTCTGTTTGTTTGTCGGGGGTGATATCTCCGGTTTCTATGGAATATGTTACCGAATAATCGAGAAGAGCAACTGTGTAATCGATTTTATTCCTGGTTACCGAATAAACTTGTCCTGTCAAAGATAGCTCTTGCAGATAGGCATATAGTGCGGGGGGCAGTTGGTCAAACAAGAACATCTCGGGGAGAGTGTTGCCATATCCATTAATTGAAGTCCATGAATAGTCAGAGTCGAAAGTCAACGCTACACTATTGTGTAGTTTTACATGATATCCCGTTTCTGTTATTGTATATTGGCTAATATTTTGTAGTGGGAAATACTCGTTAAGGAATCGAGAGATAGGTTCCGGAACATTGTTCCATTCGCTCTTCTCACACGCAGTAGCACTAAGAACCAATCCTAAAAAAATAAGAAGTCGAGTGATGTGTCTTTTCATAGTCAAGGTTTGTTACTTTTTTATAATTTAGTAACACAATGTCGGTAAATAATGTTCACAGATACCGACTTTCCAATTCCTTTTCGAGTTTAGACCCGTGAAATGAAGTAATCCAAGAGTTTAAAGTGTCACATAGAACAGAGTCTTTACGGTTGACAAGCCATGATTGGAACTGATTGAACGAAATCTCTACTGAGCAATCTAATCGAGGGTAATCTTTTTTTATAATCTCGGCTAATCGCTTATTTACAACAGCATTGTCAAGTTGTCCTAAGGCAACTAACAGTATGAGTTGTTCGGCTCCGTATTCATGACTGTCTACTATATTAATGGGGCCTCCTAACTCGCGTGCCAAATGTTCCAATCGAGTTTTGAATGGAGAGTTACGTGGTACATAGATTGTGTCATTGATCAAGTCAAATTGAGAATTTATTCTAATGTTTCCGGCCGTGTCAGAAAGTTGTACAAGGACTTGCTTGTCAATGTGTATTGGCTTAGTGGTTAAAAACCGATCTCGTAAATAGGTGTTTGTGGGTATATCTCCCGCTACAATGTCATAACGTCCCGATTCCAAACGGTCCAATGCACTTTCCAAGTGAGTAAAAGCTTCAATTTTTATAGGTCGGTTATGTTCTCGCGATAGAGTACGTATTAAATCGTAATAATAGCCTGAGAGGGTATCATTACTTGTTGAAAGCCCAAGTGGAGAAATCTCGATGGCAACATTTAAAGTATCACCCCAAGCTCGGTTATCGTTAACGTGCCATGTAGTTTTAGTGCAGTTACGAAGAAGCACCATCACTACTATAACAGCAAGTAACAATGTGAAATAGAGTGATAAGCTGCTGCGTTTGGGATTAAGCTTTTTCATTATCAGTTGGCAAAGTCGACCGATAGTCCCATTTGGAAACGTCGTGGGTTAAGAGGATAATGAGGCATGGAGAAATAATTATCACCAGTCATGCCCTGATTTATATGTGACATCATAACGAAGAACCGGGTCTTGCTCAGTTTGAAATTGAAATAAAGGTTCATGAATGGGTAGTTTCCACATTCAACTTCGCGCTGGTTATAGAATGCCATAGTAGCCGGCTGATAACTTACAGCTTTGTATTTTGTGTAGTAATCGCAGTCAATACCCATTTGTACGTGAAGTGTGGCAATTCTGAACTTTACATAAAGATTGGAGTAAATGGTAAGTGTCGGAAGTGGTATGACAGCATCGTTGGAGGTAGTTTGATATGTGATGCGATTCTCCCAGTTTAAACCGCGATATCTGAAATTTTGATGAAGGCGAGCGGTAAACACCTGTACATTTCCACTAAACTGAGTTGGCAGGCATTGTTCGTTAAAATAGATGTGGTTTTGTATATTTTCTATTCCGGCCATTATGAAGGTGTTGGTGTGCGGAATTTTCAACATGCCGCCTGCACTGTACCTGCGTGTTTTAGAGAAGTCATTGTGCCATATAAAGTGGTTGCTCACATAATTTTCCATCAAGTAATCGGGGGTGGTGTTGTAGAATGATCCGTAGGCAGTGACAGTCACGCTGTCACCCAATAATTTGAATCGTGTATCAACACTTCCGTAAGCCTTGACTTCACCTACAGCTTGCCCTATCAGGCCAAGCTCGGCTGTGGCTTGGTAATTAAGCAACTTTCCTTGTTGTTTAATTAATTGGGCGCCTACCCAGAGATAATTGAGTTTTGCCGAAGGTGCTATTTTGTTGTCATAGGGATATGGATCAAGGTTTTCTGGTCGGTCAATATCAATTGGAATAGAATCGGGATTTTGTTTATAGCTTCTGATTTCATGAGTAATGAAAGCCGATAGACCTGCCTTGGCATATTTGTTGAAACCTTCCATCAACGATATGGCAAACGTGTTTCTCATTTGCCAATTGGTGGTTTTATCATGGGTCTCACCACGGTTAAGATAGGTGTGTTCCCAGAAATCATTATCGTTTGCGGCCGATTGATTAAGGAAAAGGTGACTGTTCATGTTATATTTCAAAGTCCAGGTAAAAGCCGTAACCGGGACATACTCACGTTTTACTATAGAGTCTTCATACTCTTCATGATAATGATTCTTCCAAAATCCAATCTTATATTTATTGTTAAGCCATAGCTCTCCGCCTTTTACGCGATTGTGAGCCGCAGTTAGGTTTGTTGGAATAGATTTTGTGTCAACTTTGGTTGATCCTCCTTGCACCTCGGCCGGATCGGTTATATAACGGTCATCCTGTATTCCACCGTTTTCTTTGTTTACATTATTATAGTGATTATAATAACCTTGGAATTCATATCGGTCACCTATATATGAACCGGAGAACCCCCAAACAAAATTTTTGGCAGCCTGATAATTGTAACTCCCTTTAGAATATAAGTAATCAAGTTTAGCTCCTATTTGTGCGCGCTCGTTGATATTGCCTGAAAAATCACCTCTCAGTCGGTCTTGTGTGGTTTCTCTACCTCCTCCGGTGGCATAAGATAGTATTGTCATCGGGATACGGGTGTTATAGAACTTCATCGTTTTCTCGCTTGGTATCCAGGCACCAAGAGCATCTTTAAAGAAAAATGCACTCATTGGGTCGCGGTCGGCGAAGATCATATTGTAACCTTCGGCACTGTAGTTACCGGTACAGGCCCATGCATCACTTATTTCACTTGGAACAAATTCCTGTGCATAATTTGTGTGGAGGGTGTCGACCGTTGCTTCTACACGCGTGCCTAATGGCTGAAGAACGCGCCAGGCACTTGACTGTTGTTGAACAAGTGTAGAGTCGACCGGAGCAGCCATTACGTTGACTACACCTAATCCAAATAACAATATATAATATAAATATTTGATCATATCAACCGACAAAGATACGAATAAGTCGAGAGTAAAAACAAATTTATTTGGCATTACTCTCGACTTATTCGTATCTTTGTAGTTCCTAAACGAAAACTATTTTATTATATATGGCTTTACAATGTGGTATTGTTGGACTGCCTAATGTGGGCAAGTCTACTTTGTTTAACTGTTTATCAAATGCTAAGGCTCAATCGGCCAATTTCCCGTTCTGTACCATCGAACCTAATGTCGGAGTTATAACCGTACCCGATGATCGTCTGACTCGACTCGTAGAGATGTGTAATCCAAAGAGTGTGGTGCCCGCAACAGTTGAAATTGTTGATATTGCAGGATTGGTTAAAGGTGCCAGCCGTGGCGAGGGTTTGGGAAATAAGTTTTTGGCCAACATTCGTGAAACCGATGCAATCTTGCATGTATTGCGCTGTTTTGATGATGATAACATTACCCATGTAGATGGATCGGTCGATCCTGTCCGCGATAAAGAGATCATTGACTATGAGTTGATGCTTAAGGATATGGAAACGGTTGAAAGTAGGTTGACCAAGGTTCAGAAGCAGGCACAGACAGGAGGCGATAAGGTGGCTAAAATGCAATATGAGGTTCTACGTCAATATAAAGAGGCGTTTGATCAAGGAAAGCCGGCACGCTCTGTTCAGTTTGAAACCGTTGATGAGCAGCGCTTTGCTCGTGAATTGTTCTTGCTGACCAATAAGCCTGTATTATATGTATGTAATGTGGATGATTCTTCGGCTGTTTCAGGAAACAAATATGTTGAGGCTGTCAAGAATGCTATTAAGGAGGAGAATGCCGATATAATGATTGTGGCAGCACAAACAGAGAGTGAGATTGCAGAACTTGATACATGGGAAGAACGTCAAGAATTCTTGGCTGAGATAGGATTGGAAGAGAGTGGGGTGTCGCGCTTAATTCGTGCAGCCTATCATTTGCTTGATCTTCAAACTTATTTTACTGCCGGTCCCGATGAGGTTAGGGCATGGACATTCATGAGAGGAAGTAAGGCTCCCCAGTGTGCCGGAATTATTCACACCGACTTTGAGAAAGGTTTCATAAGAGCTGAAGTAATAAAATATGATGACTATGTGACACTTGGAGGTGAAGTTGCCGTGAAAGAGGCTGGTAAACTTGGCGTTGAGGGTAAGGAGTATGTCGTGCAAGACGGTGATATAATGCACTTCCGTTTTAATGTGTAATCTTCTTTAGAACAGTTGGCGTAGCTAACGCTTGATCTATAAGCGAACTGTTGCTGTCAAATTGATGATTGGCAGCTGCAGTTCGTTTCTATTATATATGTAATCGGTTGATTACTACATTAGATATAAAAATGCCGACCATCTATGATGGTCGGCATTTTTGTTGTAGCGAATCCGGGATTCGAACCCGAGTTTCCGCCGTGAGAGGGCGGCGTGCTAGGCCTCTACACTAAATCGCCATATTTTGACGTTGGGCTTTCGGCTAACAACAGTGCAAAGGTAGACATTCTTTTTGAATTGACAAAATATTTCGATCGTTTTTTGTAATAAATATTCACGGCTCTTTCATTTAAAATTTGTTGTAAAGATTATCCTAAACCATATTTTATAGGCGGAACATAATACCCGCAAATTAGATATAAAATGGTGCTAAATATCTGAATTTCAAGCAATTTAATGGCGTGAAAATTTGGCCAAGTGCCAAATTATTCATAACTTAAAGTATTGAAATATAAATGGTTATGAATAATTTTACACTTGGCCAAAAGAGTTCTGTTTGCTTCAATAAAGAAG
>CANOKG010000014.1 GCA_947566655.1 uncultured Muribaculaceae bacterium
CGAATAATCTTCTTACCTTAAATCTAATACCATGAAAAACTGATACAAAGGTAGAGCTTTTATGTTAACCGGCATAATTTTCGGGCAACAAAATGCACGGTTTTAACACTATTTTATAGAAAACAGCTCGCCAAATCACTCCTATTAACATCGGTTAACCTTGTACGGATTTCTGATTTGAGAATCCGGCTTTTAAATTTTGTATGAGTGGTAAAAAAGAAGTATCTTTGCACGTTATAACATTCCACATAGCTATGAATATTTCGTATAATTGGCTTAAACAATACATCGATTTTTCTCTTACACCCGATGAACTGGCCGACGCGCTTACATCGCTGGGCCTTGAAACCGGCAGTGTAGAGGAAGTAGAAAGCATTCGCGGCGGACTGCGAGGCATCGTAGTTGGCAAAGTTCTCACCTGTGTAGAGCACCCCAACAGCGACCATCTTCACATCACGACAGTAGATCTTGGCGATGGCCAGGCAACTCAGATAGTGTGTGGCGCTCCTAATGTTGCCGCCGGGCAAACCGTAGTGGTCGCTACCGTAGGTACAACACTTTATGACGGAGATAAGGAGTTCCAGATAAAAAAATCAAAAATAAGAGGAGTCGAGTCGTTTGGCATGATATGTGCCGAAGACGAGATAGGCGTAGGCACCTCCCACGATGGCATCATGGTGTTACCCAACGAGGTCAAGGCCGGCACTCCGGCTGCCGAGTACTTCGGCCTGTCGAGCGACTACGTACTGGAAGTCGACCTGACTCCCAACCGCATTGATGCTGCTTCACACTACGGTGTAGCGCGCGATTTGAAAGCGTGGCTCGACTGTCATGCCGTGGCAACCGACCTACATCGCCCGTCGGTCGATGATTTCAAAGTCAATAATGAGAACGGTCAATCGATAAAGGTAGAGGTAGAGAATACCGAGGGATGTCCACGATATGCCGGTGCCACGATACGAGGCGTCAAGGTTACCGAGAGCCCGAAGTGGTTGAAAGACCGCTTGACAACCATAGGATTACGCCCAATCAATAACGTAGTTGATATTACCAATTACATCCTGCATTCCATGGGGCAGCCTCTTCATTGCTTTGACGTTGCCAAGATAGCGGGTGGTAAGGTGATAGTAAAGAATGCCACCGAGGGCACAAAGTTTGTTACTTTGGATGGAGTGGAACACACTCTTGATGGCCGTGACCTTATGATATGCAACACCGAAGAGCCTATGTGCATAGCCGGTGTGATGGGCGGCTTGGAATCGGGAGTGACTGAGGCTACCACCGATGTGTTCCTTGAAAGCGCCTATTTCAACCCCACTACCGTAAGAAAATCGGCTCGCCGCCATGGATTGAATACCGATGCCTCGTTCCGCTACGAGCGCGGAGTCGACCCCAACGGTTGCATGTATATATTGAAACTCGCTGCCCTCCTGGTGCAGGAGCTTGCAGGTGGAGAAGTCGCAGGTGAGGTGGTCGACATCTACCCCGTGGAAGTCAAACCATTTCCTGTAACATTGAGCTACAAATATGCCAATACACTTATAGGAAAAGATATACCCACCGACACCATCGATGCCATACTGCGCTCGCTCGAGATAGAGATAGCCAACCGGCGCGACGGCGAAGTTGATTTACTGGTGCCCACCTATAGGGTTGACGTACAACGTCCCTGTGACGTGGTTGAGGACGTGTTGCGTGTCTATGGTTATAATAATGTAGAGTTTGGCGACCGTGTTCACTCATCGCTCTCATACAAAGGCATTACCGACAGTGCCAACGACCTGCAGCATCTCGTGAGCGAACAGCTCACAGCCCAGGGATTTAACGAGATACTGAACAACTCGTTGACAGCATGTCGCTACTATACCGATAACACCATGTGGCCATCGGCCAACTGTGTGGAGCTACTTAACCCGCTGAGCACCGACCTTAACGTCATGCGCCAAACCCTGCTGTATGGCGGACTGGAATCAATCGAACATAACATCAACCGCAAGGCTCAGAACCTTATGATGTATGAGTTCGGCAATGTATACCGTCTGAATCCCGATCTCCAGCCCACCGCTGAGAAACCTTTGGCACCTTATAGCGAAGGCAAACGTTTGGCATTATGGATTACCGGAGAGATCAAATCGGCGTCATGGAACCATGCTGCCGTAGAGGCATCGTTCTACGACCTGAAAGCCATTGTAGCCAATCTGTTCTCTCGTCTTGGTGTATCACCTAAAGAGATTGTTATGAAACAGCAGAGCGCCGATTATATCTACAGCGCATCACTCTCGGTGGAGACACGTTCGGGAAAATCGCTTGGTTCTATGGGAATCCTGTCGAAGAAAACATTGAAAGAGATGGGAATCAAGCAACCTGTAATGTTTGCCGAGCTTGATTGGGATGCATTGGTTAAACTGTCGCTTAAGAAATCGGTGTTATATACACCGCTACCAAAGACAATGCCCGTCAACCGCGACCTGGCACTCCTGCTCGACACGTCAGTTACACTCGACCAAGTTATAAAAGTAGTGAGCGACAGCGAGAAACGCTTATTGAAGGGAGTAAGACTCTTTGACGTGTATGAAGGTAAAAATTTACCCGAAGGCAAGAAGTCCTATGCCATCTCCATCACTCTGCAAGACGATGAAAAGACTTTGCAAGACAAGCTTATCGACACTACAATGAACCGTATAGTCGAAAACTTGAAAAAGCAACTCGGAGCAGAACTTCGTTAAACACAAACTCTAAGAATAAAACTACAATAAATTAATTAAGATACTCACAAACTACTATGGGAAGAGCTTTTGAATACCGCAAAGCACGTAAACTGAAACGTTGGGGTAACATGTCGCGCACTTTTACCCGCATTGGTAAGGAAATCACAATCGCCGCCAAAGCCGGCGGTCCTGATCCTGACACCAATCCCCGCCTTCGCGCTCTAATGCAGAACGCCAAGGCTGCCAACATGCCCAAAGATACCGTAGAACGCGCTATCAAGAAGGCAACCGATAAGGATTCGAGCGATTATAAGGAAATCACCTACGAGGGATACGGTCCTTTTGGAATCGCGATCTTCGTTGAAGCTGCGACAGATAACAACACCCGTACGGTAGCAAACGTTCGCTCTTACTTCACCAAACATGGTGGCTCACTGGGCACTCAGGGCTCGCTTACATTCCTGTTTGAACACAAGAGCCTGTTCAAGATTCGTCCAAAAGACGGTATAGGCCTCGATGACCTGGAACTCGAGCTTATTGACTATGGTGTTGATGAACTTATCGAGGATGACGATGAAGAACTTGGTCAATACATAGCACTTTATGGTGGATTTGAGGACTACTCCAACATCCAGAAGTATCTTGAGGAAAACGGCTTCGAGATTATATCGTCGGAGTTTGTGCGCATCCCCAATGATTTGAAAGAGGTTACCGCCGAGCAGCGTGCAACTCTCGACAAGCTCCTTGAGAAACTCGAGGAAGACGAGGACGTGCAAAACGTATTCCACAACATCAAGGAAGACGAGGAATAAATCCACTCACGTCTCCCGACTTTGTTACTATAATTAACCCGCGGGGATAATCCTTGCGGGTTAAACATACAAATCCAAATAATACTCTTAAAAACGATATGTTTTCAGGAATAGTCGAAGAAACAGCCACTGTCGTGGCGGTCACTCCCCGTCAAGGCGGCAATATTGATTTAACGATGAAGTGCAGCTTCGTGCCGGAGCTCAAAATCGACCAATCGGTGGCCCATAACGGAGTGTGTCTCACTGTTGTCAGCATCTATGGTGACACCTACACCGTAACAGCGATACAGGAAACGCTCGACCGTTCAAACTTAGGGTTGCTGAAAACCGGTGACCGCGTTAATGTCGAGCGCTCAATGATGATGAACGGCCGCCTTGACGGCCATATAGTGCAAGGACACGTTGACTGTACAGCCGAGTGTACCGATATAGAGGATGTCGATGGCAGCCGCTACTTTAAATTCATGTATTCTGTTGACCACAAATTGATCTCCAAAGGATATTTCACTGTTGAGAAAGGCTCGGTAACGGTTAATGGAGTGAGCCTCACCGTGTGTGACAGCAAGCCCGACAGCTTCAGGGTCGCGATCATTCCCTATACTTTTGAGCATACCAACTTTGGTGACATCAAAGTAGGATCGCGTGTGAATCTTGAATTTGACATTATCGGAAAGTACATAAGTCGGTTACAGGAACTACGCTAAACAGTAATCAATTCATAAAAATGTAGTGTATCGTGGCAAAGAAAGTTGTAGAGACTCCGTTGATGAAGCAGTACTTCGAGATGAAACGTAAACATCCCGATGCAGTATTGTTGTTTCGTGTAGGTGACTTCTACGAGACCTTCTGCGATGATGCCATCTCGGCAAGCGAGATTTTAGGAATTACATTGACACGGCGAGCCAACGGGTCGGCATCATCGGTAGAACTTGCCGGATTTCCTCATCACGCTCTCGATACCTACTTGCCAAAGTTGGTTCGTGCGGGTAAACGGGTAGCTATTTGCGAACAGCTTGAAGACCCGAAGACCGTCAAGGGTTTGGTTAAACGCGGTATTACCGAGCTGGTCACGCCCGGGGTCTCGATCAACGATAATATACTGGAGAACCGAGAGAACAACTTCGTGGCGGCACTGCATTTTGAAAAAGGTGCTACCGGACTGGCACTGCTCGACATAAGCACCGGCGAGTTCCTTTGCAGTCAAGGCGATAGCGACTATATCGATAAGTTGCTCTCCAATTTCAGCCCTAAAGAGGTGTTGATTGAGCATGGCAAAAAGGACCTGCTAAACAACTTGTCGGTCAACTGCCTGAGCACACAGCTCGATGACTGGATCTTTACTGAAGGAACAGCCCGCGAGAGGTTATTGAAACAGTTTGAGACTGCCACACTCAAAGGTTTTGGACTCGATGACTTGCCATTAGGCATCATAGCGGCCGGCGCGATAATGTATTATCTTGACGAGACTCAGCACACGATGACCGGCCATATAAACCGGTTGCAGCGAATTGAGGCCGATCGGTTTGTGAGGTTGGACAATTTTACCGTAAGAAATCTGGAACTCGTCGGCAGCAACAACCCCAACGGTACCTGTCTGTTAAAGATACTCGACCGCACGATAACCCCCATGGGCGCGCGACTCTTTCGCCGTTGGTTACTCTTTCCATTGAAAGATGTCAAAGCTATAAATGAACGTCTTGACATAGTAGAATACTTCTTTAAACACCCCGATGAACGCGATGGCATAAGGGAATTGCTGGAGCGGGTTGGTGACATGGAGCGCCTGATAGGCCGTGTGGCAACAGGCCGTGTTAACCCGCGTGCATTGATCCAATTGAAAAATGCACTGGCTGCCATACCCGCTATAAAAGAGATCACCGCAAGTTCATCATTGCCGGCACTAAACGCCTTGGGTGCCAAGCTCAGCCTTTGCACCGAGATAAAGGAGCGCATAGAACGTGAGATTGTCGATGATCCGCCGATCGCTCTGAATCGCGGAACAGTAATCAAAGCCGGTGTCAATGTCGAGCTCGACGAGCTGAGATCAATATCGGGTAATGGCAAGCAGTATCTCAACGAGATGATTCAGCGAGAGATAGCAGCAACCGGTATATCGAGCTTGAAGATAGGCTTCAACAACGTTTTCGGTTACTATATCGAAGTCACCAATACCCATAAGAATAAAGTACCGGTCGAGTGGATCCGCAAACAAACTCTCGTTAATGCCGAGCGATACATAACCGAGGAGTTGAAGGAGTATGAGAATAAAATTTTGGGGGCACAGGAGAAAATCGAAATTCTCGAATCCCGTCTATATACCTGTCTTGTAGAGGCTGTAGCCCGTGTTACTGCGGCAATCCAGATGAATGCCACGACGCTTGCCACGCTCGATTCGCTCCTGGGACTTACCACTGTAGCTGTTGAGAACCACTATAACCGTCCGGTTGTCGACGATTCGCTCGTTGTGGATATCGTGGAGGGTCGCCATCCAGTTATAGAACGCCAGCTTCCAACCGGCCAACAGTATATTTCCAACAGTATACATCTTGACAACGACAAAGACCAGGTTATGATGATTACAGGTCCCAATATGTCGGGTAAGTCGGCGCTGCTTCGCTCCACCGCGTTGAACGTGCTGATGGCCCAGATAGGCAGCTTCGTGGCAGCCGATTCGGCCCATATAGGGGTAGTCGACAAGATTTTTACACGTGTGGGCGCGAGCGACAACATTTCCCAGGGAGAGTCTACGTTTATGGTCGAGATGACCGAGGCAGCATCGATTCTTAACAACATGAGCCAGCGCAGTCTCATCCTGTTTGATGAGCTCGGACGCGGTACATCGACCTACGATGGCATCTCCATAGCCTGGGCAATAGTGGAATATATACATCAAAGCCGCCAGCACCCCAAAACACTGTTCGCGACCCACTACCATGAGCTTAACGAGATGGAACATTCGTTCAACCGAGTGGTCAATTATAACGTCTCGGTAAGAGAGATCAACGGGAAAGTTGTGTTCCTACGTAAATTGGCAAAAGGTGGCAGCGAGCACTCGTTTGGTATACATGTGGCCAAACTCGCCGGTATGCCTAAGGTGATAGTCAACCGAGCCAATGAAGTACTGAAGCATCTCGAAGCAAATGCCCGAAGGGGTGATGGAAATGCCACAGTAGATTCCCCCTCGGCGGCAGCTATGTCGACTATCGACAGTAACGATGGCATGCAATTGTCGTTTTTCCAGCTCGATGATCCTATATTGGCACAGGTGCGCGATGAGTTGTTGGGTATAGACATTAACAACCTTACACCAATGGCTGCATTAAACAAACTCAACGACATCCGATCAATCCTTACCGGCAAATAGCCCCCACTCACGACATTCTTCAAAAGATAGTGTTCAATTCAAACATGCTCTAAACTTTTCCACCTAAACAGTGGAAAAAGTTTACATATTCCATTAAAACTGTAGCATTATTTGCAAATAATAACTAAATTTGTGGCGTTTTATTAAAGTCATTAGCAAAGGCATTATTTAATCAATCATTTAAATACAGTTTTTATGGGTAAAAATTTTACCAAAGTATTAACAGGATCCCTGGCTGCACTATCACTTGTTACAGTGACTTCGGTTCAGGCAGAGATCAAATTCAATGCGGTAGCATCGTTCCCTACTGCCAACGCCGGAGTGTATAGCTTTACCACCGGCGAGTACAATCCTGTGCTGATAAAGCGCAATGTTTTTGCCAGTGGAGGAGGAATAGCCTACGATGATGGCTATTATTATGGTACACGTTTCGAGACTATTATGGGCTTGACTGCCATTCAGCAATGCAGTTATGATATGAACGGTGACTGGGCTGTCGAGGACGAGTTTTCGGGCTCAATTGATAAAATCGCCACGGCATCGACCTTTGACGCCGATTTAGGTCTCGCATTCGGATGTTTCCTGAATGCCGATGGTGAAACCTACCGACTCTGTTCCATTAATGTTCCATATTACGGCTACACCAAAATAGCCGACCTGCCAAAAGCATGGGGAGCATGTGGTTTCAATAAAGATGGTATCCTCTACGCTTTGGATGAGGATGGCGACTTGTTCACTGTAAATACCGACTTCGGAACACTCACCGAGGTGGGTAAGACAGGCTTGCATAGCGAATGGATCACAGGTGGTATGGTCGACAAAGAATCCAACACCATGATATATGCCACCAAGACCGACACTGATGCAGCTCTTTACAGCATCGATCTTGCAACAGCTAAAGCCACCAAGCTCTATGACCTTGAGAACCAAGAGCAATTAGGTGGCTTTTTCGTGCCATATCCCACCTATGCGGGTAATGTGCCGGCTAATTCAACATCATCGCCCTCGCTTTCTGTTTCGGGGACAAACCTTAACGGAAACTTTGCTTTCTATCCACCCTATTACAGCGTAGACGGAACTACCGGACAAGGCGATCTCACCTATCATGTCTATCTTAACGGCAAGGAATTTGCTACAGGAGAGACCGCTTACAAAAAAGGTCGCATTCAGGTTCCTTTTACAGTAGAAAAGAGTGGTTACTACAGCTTTGCCGTAAGCTTCAGCAACGAAGCAGGCGAGGGTCCCCGCAAGCGCGCCGATGTGAAATATATAGGTGTTGATATACCTAAGGCAACCAATATGGTATCGGTCTCTAACTATGACAAAGGTGCCGTAACCGTAAGATGGAGTGGCGTATCTTCGGGTATCCACAATGGTAGCATAGATCGTAACAACCTTGTATATAAAGTTACACGTTACCCCGATGGTGTTGTCGTATCGGATGACGGACTCAAAACTACTTCTTTGACCGATCAATTGCCCGAAACCGATAACCGTATAGAATACTGGTACACTGTAGAGGCAATTACGGGTGATTTGAAATCGCCTGCAACATCTTCGGCAAAATTTGCAGTCGGACCTATCACTCCACCCTATAATAACGAATTTCAGGCTGCAACCGACTTCTTTGGCTACAGCACATTGAATCCCGGAGCCGACACCAAAACTTGGAGTTATGATTCAGATAAGTGCATCAAGGTTTCAACATCAAGCAAGCCTGCCGATAACTGGTTGCTGCTACCTGCCGTGAATGTCAAGGCCGGGTTGAGCTATGAGTTCACCATCATGGCCCGCTCTTATGGTTCAAGCTATACTGAAACGTTTGAAGTAAAAGCGGGTGACCAGCCTTCGGTTGAGGCTCTTACTGAGAGTGTAATCGCTTCATCAAGTGTCAACGGCAATACTTATAAAGAATTTACCGGATCATTTACACCCGCCAAGGATGGCAAGTATTATATAGGTGTACATGCTACCACTGCTACAAATGGAGGCTATCTCTATATCAATAATATCAAAATCGGATCAGGTAAAAGCGATCTCGCTCCGGCAGCTATAACCGACCTTGTTGCAACTGCCGATGCCACAGGCGCACACAAAGCGACATTCACATTCACCGTACCGTCAAAAAATGTTGCCGGAACTGATGCCGGAGAAGTCACAAAAATCGAGATCTATCGTGACGATGAACTGATCAAGACGGTGACTGAGGGAATTGAGACCGGCAAGACTATATCTATTGTAGATGATACTGATCCAAGCGCTGGCTCGCATGTTTACGTAATCAAGTGCTATAACAGTTATGGTGACGGTCCTGAAACCAAGACTACTGTATTCATTGGTTTCGCTGCACCAAACAATGTAGCTCAAGTAACCATGACCGAGCCTCGTGACGGTCATGTGGTAGCAACATGGACTCCTGTCACAACCGATGTCAACGGTACAGCTCTTTCAGAGGACAACGTGACTTACAATGTTTACATGTATCTGGCAGGTGAAGTTTATCCAATAGCTGAGAATGTTAAGGGTAACAAATATGAATATGATGCTTTTGAAGGATTTACCGGCTTTGATGGTCAACGTTTTGTTCAAACAATCGTAGAGGCTGTTACCGAAGGTGGTGTCGCCAAAAAGGTACCATCAGTACAAACTCCTGTCGGAAAACCATATGCCACACCGTGGGCCGAATCGTTTGCCGACTGTAAGACAAACTCTATTTTTGCTAATGTGATAGTGAAAGGAGATGACGTATGGAAAATTGTTGCTTCTGATGATTACGGAACCTCTCCTGTTGATAACGATGGTGGCATGATGTATTTAGAGGCTTACGGCCGTGGCGCTTGCTCGTTGCTCTCAGGTAAAATTGATCTGGAGAATGCCATAGAACCCGCATTTATCTTTTATGTCTATAACTATTTGAGTACATCACCCAACGATAATATTATTCAAGTAGAAGCACGAAATATTAACGAAGACTATATAAGTCTCCTTAACAGTCCTATTAAAGAACTTGGAGAAGGTGGCGAATGGTGTAAAGTAACATTGCCTCTTACCGATTTTGAGGGTCAGACCATCCAACTGCGCATAACTGCATATAATAATGTATTCGCTTTCACACACCTTGATAACTTCAAGATTACTTCCAATGCTCAATACAACTTGGCTGTATCCTCAATTTCAGCACCTGCTTCGGTAACTCCCAATGCTGAATTCGATATTAAAGCCGATATTGAGAATCTTGGTTTTGAAGAGGCCCGCGGTTACAATGTTCACTTGCTACGCGAGGGTGAGATACTCGACTCGAAGTCGGGCCTGAAGGCTCTTCAAAGCGAAGAGGTCAACACTGTAACGTTCAACGATATTGCAACAGCTTTGATGGTAGGAGAACATACCTACAGTGTGCTGGTAGAGTATGGACCCGACATGTTTGAGAACGATAACAGCAAGGATGTTGTTGTAATTGTTGAATCTAACTCATTGCCTTCGGTCAGTGATCTTACAGCTACACAGTCGGCCGAGACCGTTAGCCTTGCCTGGAGTGCTCCAAAGACTAATAAAGTAAACATACCTTCTACCGAGACTTTTGATCAGGTTAACGCCTGGGCAACTTCTATAAACGGTTGGACTTTTGTTGATTTGGATAAAGGTATAATAGGAAGCATCGGCAACAAACAACTTCCTGTAACCGGACGTCAATCGTTCTTTGTGTTCAACAACACTCTGCCTGCTTTGCAGACAGGTAATGTTGATGCATTCAAGGCTCACTCTGGAACTCAATATCTGTGCACAATGTATACACAGATTGGTGGCAATGATGTAGCCAATGATGACTGGGCAATCTCACCCGAACTTTCGGGCGAACCACAGACTATCTCATTCTGGGCATCAAGCTTCCCATGTGATCCTGATCAGCCTCAGTATTATGAGACATTCCAAATTCTCTATTCCACTACAGGAACCGATACTTCCGATTTCACTCTTATCAAGGAGTACACCAATATTCCCCAACAGTGGATTGAATATTCGGCTTATCTTCCCGAGGGAGCCAAATACTTCGCCATTCGCTGCGTAAGTCCTTGCCAATACATGCTCTTTGTTGATGATGTTACTTTCATTTCTAAAAACTCACTGACTAAGACTATAGAGGTAACCGGTTATAATGTTTATCGCGACGGTATTAAACTTACCGAAGAACCTATCGCCGAGACTACATTTGTCGATAAGACAGTTGACGCTTCTTCAAGCTACTGTTACAATGTCACTGCAATATATGCCGATGGAGAATCGGTAAAATCCAACGATGCTGCAGTAGATCGTTCTCAGAGCTCTATCGCTGATGTAAATGCCGATAACATTAGAATCTACACTATTCAGGGTGCTGTTGTTGTCGAGGGCGCTGCAGGATGCGAAATCAACGTGAATACCGCTGATGGTAAAACCATCAGGGCTATTGTTGGTGAATCGAGAAATGTTATTTCACTGTCGGCAGGACTTTACATTGTGAAAGCCGGTGCCACAACTGCAAAAGTTGTTGTGAAATAATAGTCGACGTTATTTCCTGTACATAACCTATATAGGCTGTTCACTTGGTAGTGAACAGCCTATATCTTATATATTTATATTGGAGTCAGAGACGCGACATTGCCTACAAGCAATATGCCAATACTTATGGCTATGGATTTTATAAGGGACTTTGTAAAGCGAAGCGGCCCAAGGTCGACAACCTAACTACCGACTCATCATTCGTGTTCGGGTTCGGGACGCAAGTTGTAGTTGTTGCGTTGCAACTCGAAGGTTGATGGTGATGTTTTAAGCCGTTGAGTATCGGTGGACGGGTCATAACTTTCGAGTATGCTCCCGGCTGTAATGTGAACAGGAGCATCGGGCGGTGTCTCGATTGATTCATTGCAGGCAACGCCAAATTGCTCGGCTACAGCCCGTGCAACTGCTATTGAAGCTCTTGCTTTACCCTCGACCGAGTATCCGGCTATATGGGGCGTGGCATAGACGGCCATGGCGAGCAGGTTGAGATTTATATCGGGCTCTCCTTCCCAGCAGTCAATCACAGCGTCTGAAACCGACCGGTTGCCAAGCGCTTCAATCAGAGCATAAGTATCGACTACTGGACCGCGGGCACTGTTTATTATTACCGGTTTACGTTGCAACGAGTCAAAGAATCGGGTCGAAGCAAGGTGAAATGTAGGGTGATTGCCCCCCGTACGTATGAGCGGGGTGTGGAAAGTAATGAAATCGGCACTTCGGGCTATATCCTCAAGTGATACAAAGGTTTCTCCACTATCTTGTTCGGCCACCTGTCGTGGGGGATCACATAGCAGCATATTGAAACCCATTGAACGTCCCCAGTTCACAACTATCGACCCTACATGTCCGACACCTACTACACCCACCGTGACATCATGGGGATCACGATTCCCGGCGAGACGAAGAATCACACTCCACACATATTGAGCTACGGCCGGCGCATTGCACCCCGGTGCACTGACAACTTTTATGCCGTGGCGGTTGCAATAGTCAAAATCAATATGATCGGTGCCAATAGTAGCGGTGGCGACCAACTTGCAACGTGATCCATCAAGCAGGGAGCTGTCACATCGGGTTCTTGTGCGGGTTATAAGAGCATCAGCTTCCTTAACAACATCGGCAGTGATCTCCTCGGGCTTAAGGCGCTTAAGCGTGACGCTGTCGCCAATAAGGGTGTCAAGAAAAGGAATATTGCGGTCGGCAACGACCACTATATTCTTATCGTGTTTTAAATCATCCATGTGTACCAAATAAAAATTGCCCAGCATATGGCCATAAGCACGGCAATGCCAATCCAACTCCGCTTTCCGGTATTATGGGAAACAAAGAAGTGGCTTGCCTGGTAGGCAACCATTGCCATCAACAAGGGCAGGTAGTTGGTGAGATTATTAAAATCAATCGCAGTTAAAACAATTGTAGCGAGCAATAACAGTGTATAATAGCCATTGAACGACCGTGTCTTGGCGTTATAACTGTAGACCTTCATGAGGTTGGCACACGTAAAAGTGATGCCCATGATTATAAAAAAAGCCGATACACTGAGTTGAGTTATGGAGCGTGCAGTTAGTTCATATTCAATCGATGGAGCTCCGAAATCCAAATGCCATACATCCTTAAAGTCAACGAGTTGACTACCAATAAGTATCCATGGTGGAGTAATGATGCCGATAAGCGATGCCACAATCGTTTTAAGGTTAAACGTGCGCATCTGGACACAACCTAAAAACAGAATCGGCAGGTAGAATATGAATGCTTGGCTTATGAGTGAGAATGCCGACAGGATGGCAAACAACAGGAAGATGCGTCGTCGAGGCGAGGGATCACCATAGGTGCTGAACAGCAGGTAAGCGCTCCCTGTCATTACTACCGCCAATAGCAGTCCTATTCCCGGTGACACTGCGAGTGATGGCAACGTCAACATGAACACGGAAAACAAGGCTGCCGGCAAGGCCGTGTCTGACCGGAGCATGTTGAAGCTCTTGTTGGTGAGCTGCATGAATAATGCCGTGGCAAGCAAAGCCGCTACTCCGGCAATCACTCCCAAGGGGCCTGAAAGCGTATCGGTTTCGCCCACAGGGACGAAACCGATCATACTGCTCACAATCAGCGCTACCACCGCTACTAAAACGATGGTATTACCCCCACCACGGGAGTGAAGCCAATGTGAAACGGGTGAAATCAAGTCAGGACTTGTAGTTTACGAGATCCTTGCCTATGTCGCGACGAAAGTATTTACCGTCAAAGTCAACCTTTGACACAGCGTCAAAGCTGTGACCGAGTGCCTCTGGTATATTTTGGCCATAGGAACTTGCGGCTATGACACGACCGCCCGATGTTATAACGTCACCCTCGGCATTGAGCGTTGTACCGGCATGGAACAGGATGGTGTCACCGACATTCTCGAGTCCGGTAATGATTTTTCCTTTGGGATAAGATCCGGGGTATCCGCCCGAAACCATCATTACGGTTACAGCCGTGCGGGGATCTTGTTTGAGTTCCAGATTGCCTAAATCGCCCTTGGCGGCGGCCTGCATCAGCTCAACCAAGTCAGAAGCGATACGAAGCATTACGACCTCGGTCTCAGGGTCGCCCATGCGCACGTTATACTCGATTACCATTGGTTCTCCTTCAACGTTGATCAGGCCTAAGAATATAAATCCGCGATAGGTGATATTGTCGGCTATAAGTCCCTTGATAGTAGGCTCGATAATACGTTTCGTGACTTTGTCCATGAACTCACCGTTGGCAAATGGGACTGGCGATACGGCACCCATACCACCGGTGTTCAGGCCGGTGTCACCCTCGCCAATGCGTTTATAATCTTTGGCTACAGGAAGTACTCGATAACCGCCGTTGCCATCGGTAAGCACAAACACCGAACATTCGATGCCGCTGAGAAATTCCTCAATAACCACTGTTGCCGATGCGTTGCCAAACATGCCATCGAGCATCTCTTTCAACGATTGTTTTGCTTCCTCGAGAGAGTCGATGATAAGCACTCCTTTACCGGCTGCAAGTCCATCGGCTTTCAGTACGTAAGGGGCTTTAAGGGATTCAAGGAATTTGTAACCCTGCTCTATGGTGTCGGCTGTAAAGCTCTGGTAACGTGCCGTGGGAATACCATGGCGTGTCATGAAATCTTTGGCGAAGTCTTTGCTGCCTTCAAGCGCGGCACCTTGTTTGGAGGGGCCAACAACCAAAACCGGTTTTGACTCGAAGTAATCGTAGATGCCGGCTACCAGCGGATCCTCGTTTCCCACAACGATCATGTCGATACCATTTTCGGTCACAAAACTATCGATAGCTTCGAAGTCGGTAGGCTTAATTGCTACGTTTGTGCCATATTGGCCGGTTCCGCCATTGCCGGGAGCAATGAACAACTCGTTGGTTAATGGACTTTGTTTCATTTTCCAAGCCAGGGCCGATTCGCGACCGCCCGAGCCGAGCAATAATATCTTCATGAGTGTTAAGAGTGGGTGTTGAAGTGAGTTAGATTATTTTTTCTTCCAGCCGCGACGGGGACGCATGATGGGGCCTTCGGCCGGTGGCAGAGTCGGGGTTTTACCTTTCAGAATAGACAGTGCCTTTGGATTGCGGCGCTTGTAAAGTGGGTTTTCGGGTTCTACCTCGGGGGTATCAATCTCGGCCTGTTGGCGGTTGAAGCGGTCGTTGTGTTTGAAGTCATGACGGTCATCGCGTTTGAAAGCCGGGCGATCATCGCGACGCTTCTCTCTCGAGTCTCCGCGTGCTATCTTACCGCCCATCCCCTTGCGACGTGCCTCACCGGTCCACTCACGGTCGGTGGGGCGACGTTTGGAGCGGTCTTTGTTCCTATCGTTTTCAGCTGACTTCTCATCGCCCCGGTGCAGCTTGTTGCCTGCCTGCCGGTAACTCTTATAGTCACCTTCAAATATCACATACTCGCGAAGCTCACATTCGAGCGAACCGTTAAGCAGGGGAACTTTGACCGATGGTGACAGGTGAATGGCATTGAAATGCTCAATATGGTAACCTATGATCCAGGCATGGTAGCCGGTAAACACGCTCTTAAGCTTAGAGCCGATAAGTTCATAGAGACCTTCCATATCGTCGGCGCTGATGCGCTCTCCATAGGGTGGATTTGTAACAATGACACCATCGGAAGGAGCCTCAGTCCATTGGGACAGTGGCTTAAGTTTCAGATCAATATATTTAGCCAATCCGGCACGTTTGACATTGCGTGTAGCTATGTTGATTGCCTTTGGCGACATGTCGGCGCCTATTATCGGAAACGCGGGAGTGCGTTCTTGTGAGTCATCATTATATATCGTGTCAAAGAGATCCTGGTCAAAATCGGGCCAAGTTTCAAATGCGAAGCCCTGACGATATATACCGGGGTGTATGTTGGCAGCTATCATGGCTGCCTCTATAAGGAATGTGCCCGAGCCACACATCGGGTCAACAAACGGCTTGTCACCGCGCCAACCGCTCATGAGTATAATACCGGCGGCGAGCACCTCATTGATAGGCGCCTCTGTCTGAGCTTCGCGCCATCCACGCTTGTGGAGCGACTCGCCCGACGAGTCGAGCGACAGCGTAACACGGTCGCCGGCAATGTGCACGTTGATCATCACATCGGCATCCTGCAATCTCACTCCGGGGCGTTTTCCGGCGCCGTAACGGTCGGTAAACCAATCGGCGATAGCGTCCTTCACACGATAAGTAACAAAGCGGGAATTGGTAAACTCGTCGCTATAGGCCACAGTATCGATAGCAAAAGTCTTTTCGGGCGAAAGGATTGTACTCCAGTCATATTCCTTGACCATTGCATATAGCGTATCGGTGTCAGACGCGATAAATTTGTAGATCGGTTTAAGTATTCGTAGTGCAGTGCGGCAGCACAAGTTAGCCTTATAAAGCATCTCGAGGTTACCCTCAAACGACACCATGCGCTTACCCGGCTCAACATTCAAAGCTCCCAGTGAGCGCAATTCCTCGGCCAACACATCTTCAAGACCTTGGAAAGTCTTGGCCACCATTTCAAAGTTACAGGATTGTGACATAACGTGATTTACAATTTTCGGTTGCAAAGATACGAATAAGTTGAGAGCAATGCCAAATTTATTTGAGCATTGCCGAGCGTGAGTATCTAAGAGCCTGTTTGAATTCCAAACAGTTTCTAATTGCCCTGGTCGAGCTTCTTCCAACGGTAAAGTCGGTCGGCGGGTCTAATCTTTGATGGTACTTTCAGCGCTATGCTTTGCCCCTTGACAGCTTTAGTGACAGGGCCATTGTCGCCATGCATCTCCTCGATTGTAAGGATTAGCGCTCCTGTTGTCGGGCCGGTAATTACTATCTCATCGCCTATGTTCAACTCTCCGGCTTCTACAAGGAATTCACCTACACCGAGTTTTGAGAAATATTTGGTACCCTTTGCAACATATTCTTTCACGCGTGTTGCCGATGAGCCATATTTAGAAGACCACTCACCAAGTCGCTGCCCAAGGTAGTAACCGTTCCAGAATCCGCGATTAAAGATCATTCCGAGCCGCTCGTCCCACTGCTCCACCATTTTATCGTTGTAACTACCATCACAAATAGCCGATAAGGCTTCGCTGTAACACTCTACGGCTATACCTACATACTCGGGACCACGTGCCCGTCCTTCGATCTTGAACACGCTTACACCGGCATCGATCATACGGTCAAGGAAGTGGATGGTTTTAAGATCTTTGGGCGACATGATGTACTTGTTGTCAATAGCAAGCTGATCACCGGTCTCGTTATCGGTTACAGTGTAGCTTCGGCGGCATATTTGGGTGCAACTACCACGGTTGGCACTCGAGTTCATCTCGTGAAGGCTCAGATAGCACTTGCCCGACACTGCCATGCACAATGCCCCGTGACAAAACATCTCAAGCTTGACAAGCTCGCCGCGCGGGCCACAAATGTTCTCGTTGACTATAGCTTCATGAATGGCCTTGACCTGGTCCATGTTAAGCTCACGGGCCAATACCATCACATCGGCCCACCGGGCATAGAATTTCACCGCTTCGATATTGGTAATATTACATTGTGTAGAGATGTGGACCTCCACGCCACGGCTACGGGCATAGGTGATGGCCGCTATATCGCTCGCAATGATAGCCGTGATGCCGCTCTCGGCTACCGCATCGATAATTGAATGGCACTTCTCGATCTCATTGTCATAGATAATGGTGTTTACCGTCAAATAGGTGCGTACACCGCGCTCATTGCATATACGGGCTATCTCACGAAGGTCATCGAGCGTAAAATTGACCGATGAGCGCGCTCTCATGTTCAAGCCCTCCACTCCAAAGTATATAGCATCGGCACCGGCCTCTATAGCGGCATGAAGAGACTCGTAACTCCCTACAGGCGCCATCAGTTCAAATGATTTACGTTCCATCTCGCGTAATATTTTGATATCAAAATTCGTTGATTAATAGCAAACCCGTGCATGATTACAGGTGATAATCATACATTACCAATGGGGTTGGCTTCTTATTTAGAGTATGCAAAGTTACATAATAATCCCGATATGAAAAAAAGCAATCTATATACCCGCACAGGTGATACAGGCAAGACCTCGCTCGTTGGCGGACAGCGCGTCGACAAGACGTGTGACCGTCTTGAAGCTTACGGTACAATCGACGAACTCAATGCCTGCATCGGGCTCATGACATCATCCCCGGCTCTTCCGACCGACCAACACCCGGTACTGTTATCAATTCAACACCGGCTTTTCTATATCGGAGCCTATCTGGCCACCGACAACGGCCCTGACTCCATGACCGAGTGCAATGGTCTCGGACACGAATCGATAGCAAATCTCGAACGTCAAATCGACATGATGGACGAGGCCGTTACACCACTGTGCCGATTCGTTTTACCCGGTGGGGCTCCCCTGGCCGCCCAGGTCCACGTGGCACGCACCGTGTGCCGGAGAGCCGAACGCCGCATTCTCAAACTCGCAGCTTCAGCCTATGTAGATCCCAATCTTGTTAGATACATCAACCGCTTGAGCGACTATCTCTTTGTACTCTCCCGCTACATAAATCATCTTTCAGGCACACCCGAAGTATTCTGGGATCCCGACAAACAATTATGATAGCCCATTATTCACACAAAATAAGAGTTTTTGACAAAATATTTTGGACCCGATAGTGTTGTTTTATTAAGAATAATATATACCTTTGCCCACCCTAAACAATAAATCTAATAATACATTAACGATAAAACATAATACGCTATGTACTGGACACTTGAATTAGCATCAAAGCTTGAAGACGCACCATGGCCCGCTACCAAAGAGGAACTGATTGACTATGCCATGCGTTCCGGAGCCCCACTTGAAGTTATAGAGAACCTGCAGGAAATCGAAGATGAAGGCGACACTTACGAATGCATAGAAGACATCTGGCCCGACTATCCCTCCAAAGAAGACTTCTTCTTCAACGAAGAGGAATATTAAGCTAAAATTAGCAACTTAAAGCATTGACAACCAGCGATATAAACATAAATTGAATGTTTGTATCGCTGGTCTTTTATAGCCCTAAACGGACAAATAAGTTTGTATATAATGCAATATTTGCCCCTCCAAAAGCGTTATGTTTGTATATAAGTCATGCCATTTTGAGGTGGTGTGTGAGTATCGAAAAAACGAAACGCTATGTCACGAGTAAAAAGATTGTACCCTTTGGGCAAATATAGGCTTCGTGTTCCTAAGAAGACAGAGCCAGACAAAAAGTATCCGGTGGATATTGAATACACTTGGAATCGGCAGGCAGTACGCAAGACGATGAACATTTTCGTCAAGATTGCCGATTGGCATCAAGGCATGAATGGAGGACGAGGCGGAGTTAAGGCTACATACGGCTCCGAAGCCAAACGCATAAACGCAGTGCTCCTTTCTAAGGTTGAGAAAGTGGACGCTATGCTGGCGGAGTTCGCTGAGAAAAATCCCGGCAAGATTACTATTGACGTGATCAACAGCTACCTTCTTGACAAGCCTATAACCAGAAAGGATGAAGGCAAGGACTTTGTTGATTTCGTCAATGAGCGTCTGGATTCCGAATATGCCCGAAACAAAATCGGACGCAGCCGTCATCAGAACGGCAAGAGTGGCATGAATATATTTCAAGAGTTTCTCAGATCCACTAATCGTGGAACGTACAAGGCGGACGGTATTTATCTGGGGGAACTGACCATAGAGCTGCTCGATGCCTATATAGCTTGGCGTAGAGAAGTCAAACTCAATAGCGACCACACCATCAACCACTCCCTGACTCCAATATTAAAGGCATGTGCTTATGCTTCGGAACTTGATCTTATTGATAAAGCACTTAACGCTCGAATACAGGATATGCGTATCTCTCCCAAGATTTCTCTTGCCACAGATGAGGCTGAATTTGACGGGAAGAGCCTATCTAAGGAGGAGGTCAAGAAACTCATAAAATATCACGATACATGTCCGGAGCCACGCCGTAAGGAATTTATCGAAATGTTCTTGTTCGCATTCCATGCCTGTGGTCTGCGACTTGTTGATGTCATGACACTTCAATGGACACACATTGATTTCCAAAAGAAGGAACTCCGCAAAGTAATGGTCAAGACCAACAAACGTCACGTAATTCCTTTGTCAGAACCAGCTATAGAAATTCTAATGGGCTGGTATGCTAAGCGACCCAACACCAAGTTTGTGTTCAATCTTGTTAAGGAGGAACTAGACATCGACAATGCTGACGCACTATACAAGGCCCGCAACAATGCCACAAAGTGTATTAATCAGTCGTTGACTGTTGTTGGCGAACAGATGGAACTTGCTTTCCCTCTTACAATGCACGTGGCACGACATACATTCGCTGTGTTTGCACTCAACAAAGGTCTATCAATGACCGTTGTCAGCCGTCTATTAGGGCACGGCAGCACTGACGTAACGGAGAAAGTATACGCCCGCTTCCTTCCTGAAACACTTTCAACAGAACTGACGAAACTCAAAGACGAATTATCGGAACTTGCATACTAACAAAGTTCCATATTATTTAATACAATTAGGAGAGGACATCTGGTGAAAGATATTCTCTCCTTATTGTATTGTACGCTTGTATCAAAAACACTGAGAATTTATCGACTGACAACCCTTACATGGTGTAGTAAAATATTAGAACTTAGTTCAAATCATTCAGTCACTATCCATGTGCCAGACTTATCGCTACCTTCTCGTCCTATCTTTCCCTCGGATTTCAGAATATCAATCTCACGAAAAATCGTTCTGGAGGTCACGCCCAGTTTAGCAGCCATCTGTTTTACACTGATTCTCTTGTCATGACGCATCAATGATAGAATTTGTTCTTTGCGTGAGACATCACCATCAACGTTTACTGTGACATTATCTATGACATCCCCCTCCTTTTCTATGACATTTACTATGACATTGGGCTTTTTTACTGTGACATTGGTGCCATTATCTATGACATCAGCATTGGCTACAACCACTTTGAAGGTTGTCATATCGCCCAGAAGGAATTCGGCCGGTCTGCTGCCGTTCTCTTCCAAAAGGCTTGCAACCGTATTGACTCCGCTTCCAAATCTGTTGACATATCCAAGATTGGCCATTATCTCAGCGATGTTTGGATTGCGATAGTCTGTTTCGTCAGGGAAATTCTCAACATTGACTTTTCCATATAGATTGCCGGGATTATCGATTTCTATACGGTCACTATATTCATAAAATTTTATCGGAGAGTTATTCCCATTATAGGCTCTGTGCATGACTGAATTCATCGCCAGCTCTCTGATTGCCTCCCATGGATAGTTGATACGAGGCTCTTCCCGAAGCACACTGACAAACTCAGGACGCTTGTTTTCAATAGAATACTTGATGAAGTATTCAAGTTCTTTGAGCATTGTGATAAGATTTCCTGTGAATTTATTTTCCTTCACAACTTTGGTTGCCCTTGTTGTTCCTGAAAACCTCACATACTGGATATATGCTCCGGGAATAAAATATTGCGGATTGTGAGCAAGCAATAAAATACCGGCGTAGGTCGGGCAGTTGAATCTCGTATCATAAAGACGCAGCGAGGCCATCTGCTGAACAACAGACCTGTGATCCCGTGCAAGAGTCTGTGGAGAAACCGCTTTTGGAAGATAATCATTCTTGAACAGATCCACATCCAAATCATCCAAGGTGGCTTCGCGACAAGGACGACCGTCAAACGAAGAACTATGAGCCTGACCCTTTTCCACGAGAATCCTTTCCTCCTCAGTATTTGCTACGGCTTTCCTCGCCCCTATCCTAATCCATACCACTCCCTTATATCGGACGGGAGTGTCTTCGCTTGGTTGCACCTCAATAATGGCGACCTCTCCATCGTCAAAAGTTTCTTTGTAAACCATCATAGCGGGTGGAGGGAGAATATTTCCGGTATTCCTCAATCCCGCATATTCTCTTAAATCACGGTCAGAAAACTTCATCCCATCAAGTTTGCCGTCATCATACGCCCCTATAATAAAATACCCAGGTTTCTTAGTGTCACGTATATCATTGGCAAATGAGCATATTGCCTCTGACATTTTTGTGGTGTTGTCAGTGGATATGGTGCGTTCCACGCGTTCATTCTCTATGTCGTTTAACAACGATCGTATCTCTTCTTTTGTCAGGGGCATAATCCGGATGTTTTAAAACGCAAATTTAATAAATTTTTCGGACATATACTAATCTAATTTTGCCTTGGCTCCTCAATATCAGCATTAAAGGAAATGCCAAATCCATGCAACTGTAATATCTCACATCAGTATATCTTATTTTAAGTTGAAAGCGATGAAAGGTAAGGCGGTCTTCAGAGTTGCAGGCATTATGCAGTCATGAGAAGCAGGGCAAGCCTTGCTCCTCACGACCGCATAATGCCAACTGGTAATTGGCGGACACCGAATGAGGCCAACGCCTCGGAGGTGGCGACATGGCAGTCGCTGAACCTCCAAGACTAATTGGCTTCACTCCGTGCCCTGATTGCCGATTACCCTAATGGACTTTTCCGACCGCCTCACCATTCATCGCTTGTTGTTGCATCCCACGGGACGAGACACTGACGATGCCGTTTCCCTATATCGTCAGAGACTCGTCTTAGCCGGAGATGGGCAGTTCTCTTTTAGTTTTAAATTTCATTGTCTGCTGGATTTTCGGTAGGAAGGCGACTTGCTTGTCGCCTGTCACTGCGATGTTGATTTTCGCTGTCAGATTTTATCGGGGGTGCCTTTTCAATCAAGGCATCACACTAACTTGTGGGCAGGTAT
>CANOKG010000015.1 GCA_947566655.1 uncultured Muribaculaceae bacterium
TAATCGTTTATAGCAGGGATACTTTAGGTATGAACCAATTGGCCGCAGTTGTAAGGGCTGATAATTGTCCAAGTTTGGATTTGTTTAAAAATTACGGGTTCATTGAAACCGGGCGTTTCAAGTCATGGATTAGGCGTGGCAATGAGTGGGTTGACGCAATTCACTGGCAACTGATTTTCTGATAAACAGTATTGTGTCTGACGAGTTATTAGTTTGCAAGAGGATTCTGCGGATGTAATAACCAACCGCGATATTGTGGCCCCATCGATTTAACTGTTTTGTGCCACATAGAGTCTCCAGTCCCGGAGAGTAATTGAGTATAGTCCGTCGGTTTAGTGACAGCCCACACGTTCTGTTTGATTTCAGTTTCAAGTTGATTCGTTTCCCAACCCGAGTATCCTACATAGAATCTGAGTAATCCATCGGTTGGATAGCCTGAGTTTACATAATCAAGAACATGAGCGTAATCACCTCCTATATACAATCCGTTTGCAACTTCGATGCTGTCTTTAAATAGTCCGGGGAGGGTGTGTAAATAAAACATTCGGTCATCGCCTACCGGGCCACCACTATATACAGGTATGTTAATGTTGTCATTGACTTCATCAACAATTTGATCAAGTGTATAGTGAGTTATTTTATTTAACGTGAGTCCCATAGTAGGGATACCTTGACCATGGTCAACCAAAAGGATTACAGCATGGTTGAAGCACTCCTCTTTAAGAAATGGTTCGGCTACAAGTAAAGACCCACATTCGGGAGAACCTGTAGTTATATCGATGTTAAAAATTGAGGAACGAAGATCAGAAGGCATGGCTATATAATAATTTATTGTGTGTTAAATTTAAACATGAGCTAAATCAGTTTATTACTTGCATTATGGATGCCGGGGTTTAGGGTCTTGTTTGCCCGTGCCCTTCGAGCACATAACGAGTTGTGGTTATTTCCCGGAGCCCCATTGGCCCACGCGGTCCAAGTTTCTGAGTTGATATTCCTATCTCTGCACCTAAACCAAATTGGCCTCCATCGGTAAAACTGGTAGGGAGGTTGATATAAACACATGATGCGTCGACCAATTGTTTGAATTGATTGATTGAATTGCGATCTTCACTAATGATACTTTCACTATGTCCCGATCCATGATGAGAGATATGTGTTATCGCTTCATCTATTGACCCTACTACATGGATACCCATTTTGTAATCCATCCATTCTGTATCCCAGCATTCATTGTTAGCGATATGAATCAGGTCATGAGGATAGTTGCTTGATTCAATCAGTTTGTTGAATGACTCTTCATCAGCAAAAATAACAACTTCTTTGTTAGCTAAAGGTTCCAGAAGATAGGGTAAGTCGGAAAGGCGGTCACGGTGAATTAATAAAGTATCAAGTGAGTTGCACACACTCACACGGCGTGTCTTTGCATTTGCAATGATATTCTTGCCTATTTCTTTATTACCGGTTAGATCGAAGAATATATGTACGACACCGGCACCTGTTTCAATCACCGGTACTTTGGCATTGTTGCGCACGAAATCAATAAGTTGTCTTCCGCCACGAGGAATACATACATCGACATATCCAACAGCTTCAAGCATGGCTAATGTCGATTCATGGGTAGAAGGGAGTAGGGTAGCCACTGATTCTGATACTCCATTCATGTGCAGAGCTTGATGTATAAGTTTTATAGCGGCTTGGTTAGATGAGTCGGCATCTTTGCCTCCTTTTAAAATCGTTGCATTACCGCTTTTAAGACATAATGCAAAAACATCAAATGTTACGTTAGGTCGGGATTCGTAAATTACACCGATAACACCAAACGGAACTCGGATCTTACGTAGATCTATACCGTTGGGTAATTGACGTTGTTCTATTACTTCTCCTACTGGTGATGGAAGAGCAGCTACGTGACGAGCATCGCATGCTATAGCATGTAGCCGCTCGGGAGAAAGTTGAAGTCGGTCATATAGTGGGTTGGTTTGATTCATTCGAGATAAATCGGCCCTATTGGCCTCTAAGAGTAGCGTTTGATTACGCTCTATTAGTTCGGCCAATGTAATTATTACACGAGACCTTGTCTCATCATCGATTGATAGAAGGGTTCGTGATGCTTTTCGGGCATTTAAAAATAGGTTATCCATACTCTTAGAGTGTGTTTGAAATTAACTCGTATTAAGATTGAGAGTCAATTTTGAGATATTTTTTTAACGTAAAGAGGGAGTGTAGCGAGCTACACGACCGATGCACGTTAGAAAAATAGCCCAAATTGGCCTCAAGATTAATGCGAAACATATTCATATAATCATTCGTCCTTTAGTATAACTATTTTCTGTGTGTTAAATTCAAACACACTCTTAAACATTTTCTAAATATAGATAGTCATAGTGGATAAGAGGGCGTTGGCCGTGACGACCAATTGCTTCGTTTGCGCTGGTGCTGTCCATGGCAGCGCGCCCCATTGCAATTGTTGTACCATCGGGATCAACGACCGATATTATATCTCCATCTTCCCATTCTCCTTCGATAGAGGTAACTCCAATGGGCAATAGGCTTACAGCTTTATCGCTGCACAAAACCTCCGATGCCTGTTTGTTAACATGAACTATACCTTTAGAAAATGATCGACTGTGGGCAATCCATCGCTTGATGGTACTTAACGGTTGAGAAGATGGTTCAAAGAGTGTATGTGGTATGTTGTCGGGCGTCTCTATAATCTTTATAATAGCATCGGGACGGTTACCAGATGCTATGACAACCGCAACCCCTTCTTCTGATATTTTTGTCGCTATTCCACATTTTGTTCCCATACCACCTCGCCCAAAGCCGCTTTTGGATGCTACAATATAAGAGCTGAGATCTTCTCCCGGGGCTACTTTCGGTATAAGTTTTGATGACTCATCATTTGGTGATCCTGTAAAGATGCCATCAACGTTTGACAAGATAATGAGTATATCGGCATCAAGCATGGTCGCAATAAGACCTGATAATTCATCATTATCGGTAAACATAAGCTCTGTTAGTGATGCAGTGTCGTTCTCATTTACTATTGGTATGACATGATTTTCAATCATTGTCATCATGCAACCACGTTGGTTAAGGTAAGATGAGCGGGACGAAAAGTTTTCTTTTTGGGTAAGTACTTGTCCTACAACTATTCCATATTGACCAAACAGTTCGTTATAGAAGTTGATGAGTCTGATTTGTCCAATTGAGGAATAAAGTTGTCGCGATGATACACTGTCAAGTTGCCGGTAGGGAGTGATTGCACCGCGACCACATGCTACAGCACCGCTTGAGACCAGTACGATTTCGTGTCCTTTATTGTGTAGATATGCAATCTGGTCTACGATAGCCGACATGTTGGTGACATTGGGCTTCCCATCTTTACGTGTCAATACGTTACTGCCAATTTTTACTACAATGCGCATTAGTAATAAATCTCGTATACTATGAAGATGTTTAAAATTATCTTGTCTTCGAGTATTTTGTCAATCTGATTTTTATATGGATTCAATCATTTATTCAAACATACTATAGTGGTCAATTTAATATTATCGACCGGCTTTAAGACCTGCTATGACTGCATTGGTGAATCCGGCTGCTTCCATTGCATTTAGCCCTTTGATTGTCAGTCCACCGGGAGTTGTTACTTTGTCTATCTCCGATTCAGGATGGGCTCCCGGTAGAGAAAGCAAGTAGGCTGCGCCATCAATAGTCTCGGCTACAATCTCTTGTGCTTGACTCGCTTTGAACCCAAGCTCGACTCCACCTGCACAAGCAGCTCTAACATATCTCATGGCATATGCGATACCACAAGATGCCAATGCTGTAGCAGCCGGGAGTAGTCGTTCCTCTATAATCATTGTTTTTCCAAGCATTTCAAAAACAGGAATTGCAGTGTAGGCTTGTCCATTTACTTGAACAATGAATGTCATTGATTTGCGTACTCTCATTGCAGTATTGGGCATGGCAATCGACAAAATAGGTAGTGCTACTTTATCATCCTTAACCAACATCGAACTGATATCATTACCTGAAACACCAGCGACTACTATAGTAATCTCCTGCTTGTGATAATCTATATTATTCTTGAGCTGAGATAGAACTAAAGGCAAGATACATGGTTTTACAGCGATTATGATTAAGTCAGCTCCCTTAATAGCATCGACATTATCGGTGGTGACATTGACTCCAAGTGGAATCAATTGCTTCAGATTATCCTGATGTGGATTAGCTATCGTGATTAGTGAGGGGTTATAGTTGCTTTCGATGAGTCCGCTGACTATGGCACTTCCCATGGTACCGGCACCTATGATCGATATGTGTTTACAGAGGTCGCAATCCATTATATTGGTGTTGAAACGATTATTGAATATTGGTTACCGACTGTATTCTATTAGTGTTCAAGAATAAAGCGCTCGGCATCAATAGCTGCACGACATCCGGTTCCTGCAGCCGATACTGCCTGGCGGTAGCGAGGATCAGCCACATCGCCGGCTGCAAACACTCCTTCTATGTTAGTTGCAGTAGTATTGCCTTGCAGTTTTATAAATCCGGCTTCATCAAGTTCAATGTAGGGCTTGAAAACAGCTGTATTGGGTGTATGTCCAATGGCAAGGAAGAAACCATCGATAGCAATTTCAAAATGCTGTTCGCGTTCGGTACCAAGATGTTCCACCAGTTTTGCTCCTTCAACAACCTCCTCGCCAAATAATCCGACAGTGTTGGTATTAAACAATACAGTAATATTTTCTTTTTCCAACACTCTGCGTTGCATAACTTTGGATGCTCTCAGATGGTCCTTTCTAACAATGAGGTAAACCTTATTTGCCAAAGAACTTAAATACAGTGCCTCTTCACAAGCTGTGTCACCTCCACCAACTACTGCTACAGTCTTTTTACGATAGAAAAATCCATCGCACGTTGCACAGGCTGAAACTCCCATTCCCATATACTTCTGTTCATCGGGTAGACCTAAATAACGAGCCGAAGCACCAGTCGCAATGATTACAGTTTCGGCCGAGAAAACTTTATCACCGTCTATGGTGACCGTAAATGGACGGTTACTGAAATCAACTTTTGTAACTTGCCCGCTACGTATGTCGGCTCCATACTTTTTAGCTTGGGCTCGGAGGTCTTCCATAAGCAGAGGACCGCTGATTCCTTCGGGGTAGCCGGGGAAGTTTTCGACCTCAGTTGTAGTGGTCAATTGTCCTCCGGGCTGAATCCCTTCAAATAAAATTGGTTGTAGATTAGCCCTTGAAGCATATATGGCTGCAGTGAATCCGGCGGGACCTCCACCTATTATAAGACACTTGGTATTAATAGTATTCATCTTTTATATGTGTAATTCGTGTGAAAAATTTTGTTATCTTAAATCTATTACTTCAACACCGGGATAACTTTTGGGGTTGAAGCGAAATGTGTTTTCTCCAACAGTTTTTAGATTTTTTATGCTTTTTATATCTATGGTGAAATGTTCTCCCGTATTGCTCAAAATATCGATAGAACGAGGAAACCAAGTAGATGTATCGACATTTACACGAGCCGAAGCTATACCCGATTCTTTGTTTTTGGCAACTAAGAGAATTTCATATTGTCCCGGGCGTGTTGTACCCATTTCGGCATTGAAATTTGATGACAGTGATCCCAATATTATCAATGGATTTATCTCGGCAAGTTCTTCAACGGTTGGGGTTGTCATGTTCACTTCGTTGATGGCCGGGGAGAAGGTCCATTGGGTTTTACCATCATACCACGTTGAAAGATCAGACGTGATAGCGACAAATTTCTTTCCGGAGATAGTGATAGATCCTTCTTGTGACAGACCCGATGCCTTTATTGTAAAACGAGCATCAACAGGTGACGAATTCATACGATCGATTACATGTTTCAGTACACTTTCTGCATTTTCACCAGCTGCGGTTGCGATCTGGAATGCGCCACAAATAGTTAATATTATTAAGTATATAATTCGTTTCATATAATAGCAAGTTATTGCAGTATGGAATCAAGCTGATATAAATCTATAAGGATGTTTCGTGGTTTACTTCCTTGAGCTGCGCTGACAATACCGGCCGATTCAAGTTGGTCCATTATTTTGCCAGCTCTATTGTAGCCTATAGAAAATTTACGTTGCAACGAAGAGGTAGACGCTGTTTCACCTGCGGCACACAAAAAACGAGCGGCATCTTCAAACAGCGGGTCGCGATCGCTGATTGATCCAAGAGTGATTTCTCCATCGGCTGCCGGTGGTTCTGGCAGATAGTAGGGATGGGAAAATCCCACTTGATCTCCAATAAAGTCAACTAATGCTTGTACTTCGGGAGTGTCAATGAATGCACACTGCACACGTTCCATAGATCCATTATGGGAAAATAGCATATCACCACGACCTATCAATTGGTTGGCACCCGTGCGGTCGAGAATTGTTTTACTGTCAACCATTTGTGATACTCTGAATGCTATGCGCCCCGGGAAGTTAGCTTTAATTATACCTGTGATAACATTGGTCGATGGACGCTGAGTTGCGATTATCATGTGCATGCCTACGGCACGAGCTTTTTGGGCGATTCGCGCTATTGGTGTTTCAATCGCTTTACCCGAAGTCATAATCAAATCGGCAAACTCATCAACGATTATGACAATGTAGGGAAGGTAGCGGTGTCCTTTTTCTGGGTTAAGCCGATGTTCAGCAAACTTCTCGTTATATTCGATAATGGAGCGTACATTAGCTTCTTTGAGCAAGTTATAACGGTTATCCATTTCAACACAAAGAGAATTGAGCGTGCGCTCAACTTTATCGGTATCGGTTATTACAGAATCTTCTTCGCCTTCAAGTTGTGCCATAAAGTGATTCTGAAGCTTGCTGTAGAGGCTGAATTCCACCATCTTGGGGTCCACAAGCACAAATTTCAATTCTGATGGATGTTTCTTGTAGAGCAAAGACGCTATGATCGCGTTAAGTCCAACCGATTTACCTTGACCGGTGGCTCCTGCAACCAGCAAATGTGGCATTTTGGCCAGATCAGCGATATAAATATCATTGGAAATAGTAGCACCCATTGCCATTGGTAATTGGTATTTGCATTCCTGAAATGCTTTAGAGCCTATAACTTGTCTCATAGATACCGTTTCAGCTTCCTTGTTAGGAACTTCGATGCCAATTGTACCTTTGCCTGGGATAGGGGCGATAATACGTATTCCCAAAGCAGCAAGACTAAGGGCAATATCATCTTCCAATCGCTTGATTTTGGCTATTCTTACGCCCTCAGCCGGAATGATTTCATAAAGTGTGACCGTAGGGCCTACCGTTGCCTGTATTTTAGAAATTGGTATACCGTAGTCTTTTAATGTCTTGATAATACGCTCTTTGTTTTGATCCTGTTCTTCACGGTCTACACTGGTGCCCTTGGAACTACGTGCAATTAACAAATCTAATGGCGGGCGTTCGTAACGCGACAACTCGGCGGTCGGGTCATATAGCTCTGATTGGTCTTCCTTACCTTCCTCTATTTTTGTGATGTTGATATCAAAATCGGGCGAAACGTTGATTACTTCATTGTTGGAATTATCAGCTATCTGATTAGAAATGTCATCGTGAGTAACGCTTATGTCACTTTCTGAGTTAAAATTTTCCTCTTCATCACTTGGTGGCATGAATCGGCTATGATCAGATTCAGGTAAGTCGTTTGTCTCTTGCTCTTCACATTTGGGGTTTTTATTATCTTCTGTTTGATCGGTTGTGTGTTTTATTTCGATAGCATACTCATGGGGAAGTGATTCATTATCGAAACTTACATTGACGGGAAGCATTTCCAGTTTGGAGTCAGAGTTGTTTTCTGTATCATCGTGGGGCAAGTAGGCCGAGTGTTCAAGGTCATTGGCCGTCTCGTCAATATTATCATCAAGATCATCGGCAGCTGTATCGACAGCTTCGATTATTGCCGGACGAGTTTTTCGGTAAGCCTCTACAACCCTGGATGTAAATTTTGCTATGTCATTTATATAAATATAAATTAGTACAGCCATTATGAAAAGACACACACAGGCATCGCCTATCCAATCAATACGTGAGATTAACCATAGGTTGATGAAGCGGCCGTGAGCACCTCCATAGGGAAACACGCTTTCGAGATTAAGGTATAAATCAATTATTCCGGCTATTAAGGATATGCCTATAGCGCTCACGATACATTTTAAGGTTAAACTCCAAAAATGCAAGTTCTTCTTGGCACCTATGAGAGTCAGTCCTAAAAAGACAAGGTATATTACCAAAACAAGAGATCCTATCCCTAAGCCGTGGGTTAGCAGGATATGGGCGGTGTTGGCGCCCATCGGGCCGGTAATATTCTCTACTGTAAGGCCTTCATGAATCATCTCTTCAACCGAGAGATTGTTGAGTTTGCTTTGGTCGTTGGCAGCTGTCGAAAAATAGGAGAGTGCTGCGATAGCGATATATGCAGCTAAAAGTATCAGACCTATTCCAAACACGGAGTGTGTTCGTTTATCCATAAAAAAGCGAATGAAAGCAGGCCACTCGCGTGTAACTTTTTCATTGTTATTCTTTTGGGGCTCTCCGCTTTTGGATTTACTTTTTTTTCTTGGCTTATCAGTGATGTCGGCAACAGATGTAACGTCATCGGTCGCTGTGTCGGGATCATAATCAATCGAATGGTTGTATATGTCGTTGTGTTTTGCCATCGGGGTGTAATGTGTGTCTTATAGTTCTTTTAGTCCTTGGATAGTCTGGATAGGTGTCTTGGAATTGAAAACGTAACTACCTGCCACCAATATATCGGCACCCGCTTCGGCGAGTTGAGCACCGGTGTGAAGATTAACCCCACCATCGATTTCAATAAGCGCTTTGGAGTTTGAAGCCGCTATCATGTGCCTTAATCGAGTTACTTTTTTGAGTGTGTTCTCAATAAAACTTTGTCCTCCAAAACCGGGGTTAACAGACATGAGCAATACCATGTCCAGCTCTGAAATGATGTCTTCCAAAGTTGCAACAGGGGTGGAGGGATTTAATGTAACAGCTGCTTTCATGCCGGCCCGTTTAATCTCATTAACAGCTCTGTCAAGATGTATACAAGCTTCCTGATGTATATTCATTATAGTTGCGCCACAGTCACGCACTGCGCCTATGAATTTTTGTGGCTCAACCACCATTAGATGAACGTCAAGTGGCTTGGTGCAAATTTGTTGTACTGATTTTATGACAGGAAAACCAAACGAAATATTGGGTACAAATACACCATCCATAATGTCGAGATGAAGCATGTCGGCACTACTATTGTTGATCATCTCGATATCTTGTTGCAGATTCGCGAAATTAGCTGATAATAAGGAAGGGGATACTAACATTACTTTTTGTTTTTAAAGGCATTCCATAAAATATATAAAACGCATATTCCGAGGAGAATACATCCGCCAAGCGTAAGGTAGGCGTTGTATTCCTCGATCTTTGGTTGTAGCTCGTCGCGACTATAAGTGTTGCCAAGCCACCAGCCAAGGATTGCAAGAACACAGTTCCAAACAAGAGCTCCAAGACCGGTGAATACAATGAATTTGAAAATATTCATTCGAGCCAGTCCGGCTGGTATGGAAATGAGTTGTCTTACAGCCGGAATCAGTCGGCCTATGAAAGTTGAGACTGCTCCATGTTTGTCAAAATAGGCTTCGGCATTTTCAACCTTGGCAGGCGATAAAAGGCAGGCATGACCAAGACGGCTGTTGGCAAACTTGTATATTACAGGGCGGCCTACCCATACCGATAGGTAATAGTTTACCAGCGCACCAACGATAGCGCCAAGAGTCGCAACAATCACTACTCCAACTATGTTCATATCGCTACCTGTAGTCGAAGTAGATACTAAGGCCGATGTTGCAAGATAAGCTGCCGGTGGTACTATCACTTCGCTTGGAAATGGGATGAATGAACTTTCGACAACCATAAGCAGAAATACCATTAAGTAGCTGGCATTGTCCATGAACCAATTGAAGATACCGAGAGCATCCCATGTTTCGGGCATCGAGGCAGTTATAAGCAAGTCTATCATATTTAGCTAAATAGCGGGTTGTGTTAGTTATAAATTAAAAGTGTGGATGAGTTCTATACAAAGGTACAACTATCTTGTCATTGCACAAAATTATAAGTATTGTTTTATTGTATTAATTTCGAGGAATAAATAGTCGTGAATATATAGTGAGATTACGTAATAGGGCCCGATTAATGTATATTATCAAGCCTAAGTTGTATTGCTTTTAGCCAAAGAACAAATAGAAATTCTTGATTGTTGCTAGGTATAATGCATCTGACTTATATTTGTAAAAATTTTTATATAAACTAATTCATTGTATTTGATAAAATGAAATTTTCTGACATTATTTGTTCCCGTCGGGGGCCTTTATCGCTTTTAGTGGCTGTAAGTGCATGCACTCTATGGGCTGTTGATTTTGATGATGTTAAAACAACATTCCAGTCATCACGTGAATGGCGACCTACGATCGATAATAGAGCTGATGCTGTTATGGTATATGGCGTTGGAGGTAATCCATCTGATTCAAAAGGTAACCGCAATTTTGAAGCACGCGTGCAAAGTTGGCGCGATCATGGATACACAGTACATTTTATGACCGGTATTGCCTGGGGTGAATACCAAGACTATTTTACCGGTAAATGGGATGGTAAGTCTCATCTTGATGAGGGGCAGGTTACTGAGCGAGGAGATACAATTTGGCATGGGCACATGGTACCGTATATAGTCCCATCAATGAATTTTATAAATTATTTAAAAGAGGCACACATTAAAAGAGTAATAGATGCGGGAATAGATGCTATATTTATGGAGGAGCCTGAATTTTGGGCAAGGGCTGGCTACAGTGACGCTTTCAAAAGAGAATGGAAAGAATACTATGGAACTGATTGGCGTCCGCAGCACGAATCGCCCGAGGCTACTTACTTATCAAATAAGCTAAAGTATTATTTGTATTACCGGGCATTAAATGAGGTGTTTACGTTTGCTAAGGATTATGGACGTAGCCTCGGTAGAGATATAAAGTGTTATGTCCCCACTCATTCATTGGTAAATTATTCTCAGTGGCAAATAGTTAGTCCGGAGGCCAGCTTGGCTTCGCTGCCATCGGTCGATGGGTATATAGCCCAGGTATGGACCGGAACATCGCGCGAGCCTAACTATTTTAACGGAAAATATAGGGAACGAGTTTTTGAAACAGCCTTTTTGGAATATGGATCGATGGAGTCAATGACAGCTCCTACCGGTCGAAAAATATTTTTCCTTACCGACCCGATTGAGGACCGTGCTAAGGATTGGGATGATTATAAGCGAAACTATCAAGCTACATTCACTGCACAACTTCTTTATCCCGGTGTAAGCGACTACGAAGTAATGCCTTGGCCTGAGCGTATCTATGAAGGTTTGTATAGAGAGAGTGGCGAAAGTGATAAAAAGATTCGAATCCCACGTTTCTATTCAACTCAAATGCAAGTAATGATTAATGCATTGAATAAAATGCCGGCGGTGAGCGATAATGTCTCGGGTACACATGGTATTGGAGTGTTGATGAGTAATTCATTGATGTTTCAGCGGTTCCCTCTCCATGATGGTTATGATGACCCCCAGCTTTCTAATTTCTATGGTATGGCATTACCGCTTGTGAAAAATGGTATTCCGGTTAAAACGGTGCATATTGAGAATCTTGGTTTTGATGCAACTCTGTCCGATATAAAAGTACTTGCTATGACTTATTCCAATATGAAACCCGATTCGCCACAAGCTAATGAACGTTTGGCCCAATGGGTTAAACAGGGTGGAACATTACTTTTTTGCGGAACCGATACCGATCCATTTCAGGCGGTTGATGAATGGTGGAATAGAGGTGATTTTAAATATGATACACCATCCCAACATTTGTTTGAATTAATGGGGATATCCCAAAATGCCCGGGAAGGAGAATATAAAGTAGGCAAAGGTTTTGTCAGAATAATGCGCTCTGATCCCAAAGACTTTGTTCTTAGTGAAAATGGAGCCGGTGCCTATATTAAAAATGTTCAGGCTTTATTTGAAAATGTCGAGGATAATGATAATTTTTCATTTACAAATGTATATTTTCTGAGACGCGGTCATTACATCGTGTCAGCTGTTGTTGATGAGAGCGTCAGTGAACAACCTTTGACCTTATCGGGACTTTATATTGATTTGTTTGAGCCTGAATTGCCATTAAAAAAGAAAGTGGTCGTGGAGCCAAATTCTCAAGCTCTGTTGATTGATATGTCGAAAGTTTCTGATTTTAAAACGCCAAGGGTTTTAGCGGCATCTTTTAGAGAAAGTGATGAGTTTATAGCTAAACACGAGTATTCGTTTGTAGCCAAAAGCCCGTCTGAAACAGATGGTGTGGCTCGAGTTTTGTTGCCCTCGCGACCCAAAAGTGTAATTGTAGATGGCGAGCAGGTATTTGATAAAACAGATTGGGATCAAGCAAGTAAGACTTATTTATTAAAATTTGAAAATTCACCACAGGGTCGTAAAGTATCATTCTCTTGGTAGTTTGGGCTGGCCCTGAATGATCTTATTTGAACAGCTACTTATAATATAAAGTTAATATAAAGTAATATAAAGCGCGTCTATCTATTTGGAAATGACGCGTTTTGTATTTCCTATAGGAGTTATTTTGTTAATAAAAACGTTTCGATATGCAATTTTTTATGGGTTGAAACGTCTTATAGCCAAATTTAAGTAACAAATAATGGAAAATATTCTTGAAGTTCAAAATGTTTCAAAGCATTATACCGGACATACAGCCCTTGATAATGTCTCGCTATCGATACCGAAAGGATCAATTTATGGCCTACTGGGGCCCAATGGCGCAGGTAAAACGACATTGATTAGAATTATAAACCACATTACTGCGCCCGATTCAGGCCGAGTATTGTTTGAAGGGCATCAACTTGTTGAAAATGATGTGGAGTCGATCGGTTATCTTCCTGAAGAACGTGGATTATACAAAAAGATGAAGGTTGGAGACCAAGCAGTATTTTTTGCCATGCTTAAAGGTTTGTCGCGTAAGGAAGCTACAAGTCGACTTAAAGAGTGGTTTGAAAAATTTGGTATTCTTGACTGGTGGAATAAAAAGGTTGAGGAATTATCAAAAGGCATGGCTCAGAAGATTCAATTTATTGTTACCGTTCTTCATAAACCCAAGTTGTTAATATTTGATGAACCATTCTCGGGCTTTGACCCTATCAACGCCAATTTATTGAAAGAAGAAATATTGTCATTGCATCGTGAAGGTGCTACGGTTATATTCTCGACCCACAACATGGCAAGTGTAGAAGCTTTGTGTGATGAGATTACGCTTATAAATAATTCTCATAATATATTGACAGGAAATGTAAACGAGATTCGCCATCGAATAGGAGGTAATCGAACTGCCTTTGTAGTTGAGGGCGAAACCGGGCCAATAGAGAGTGAGATAAAACAAATGGGATTGCCTGTCACGATTGAAACTATTGACAGTGGAGATCATCGTTTATTAATAAAACGAGGCGATAGTGTTACCATGCGTCAACTTATAGAGATTGTCAATAGTAAGGCCATCATCAAATCCTTGGAACCGGCACTTCCATCAATGGAGGAGATTTTTATTGAAACAGTAAACCAATTCAACACCATTAGCCATGTCAATGAGTAATAAGACATTTATAATTGTGCGTCGCGAATATCTTGAGCGCGTTAAGAAAAAAAGTTTTATAATTACAACCATTTTGATGCCGGTATTGATGCTGGTGTTAATGTGTCTTCCCGGATTATTGATGAATGTAAATATCTCAGAAGCAAGGAGCATTGGTGTGGTTGATAATTCGGGTGTTATTGCCGGTGGTTTGCAAGATAATGAATTGGCAAAGTATACAAGGGTGGATATTGCTCCTGATTCAATGTACTCGCGTGAGGATTACGATGGGTTTGTAATCATAAACAGTGACATTTTAACAAATCCATCGGGCGTTACGCTTTATACTCGAGATGCCGGTTCTATGGAACTTGAAAGATCTTTGAGCGAAAACATAGCAAATATAATAGAAAACGAACGCTTGAAGCAACTTGAAAAAACCGATGTGAAAGAAGTGTTGGAAAGTGTAAGGGCTGATGTCAGTATGTCAACCTTTAGATTGACCGATGGAGAAGCTTCAAGTGGAACATCGTCAATCATAAGTTATGCCATAGGTATAGTTATGTCGGTATTGCTATATATGTTCCTCCTGATGTATGGACAAATGGTGATGACAAGTATTATAGAGGAAAAAAATAACCGAGTGTTGGAACTTGTCGTTACTTCAGTTAAACCTACACAGATTATGCTCGGGAAAATTATGGGTGTTGGTTTGGTTGCGGTAACTCAGTTGGCGCTTTGGACCGTGATAATGCTTGTGTTGTCAGCTTCAATTATTCCGTTATTCTTTTCGCCGGAGATTGCTGCTGAGGTCGCAGCATATAATACGGGAGCTTTAGACCCGGCGGCATCGTCAATAAGTATTGAAGGTGTTCAGGCTTTGAGTGTTATAGGAAATCCGTGGTATATTGCCGGTATATTTGGTTATCTGTTTCTGTTCTTAGTTGGTGGATTTCTATTGTACTCGGCTATGTATGCAGCCATTGGCTCCTCGGTCGATAATATACAGGATGGTTCTCAACTGCAAAGTTTTGTTATTATACCTTTGATTTTAGGATTTATTGTTTCGACAACGATAGCCGCTAATCCAATATCCTCTTTGGCTACTTGGTTATCAATTATACCATTTACATCGCCTATGGTGATGATGACGAGGATTCCTTTTGGAATACCGACATGGGAAATAATCCTATCTCTTGTTGTACTATATTTATCGTTCTTGGGTGTAGTTTGGTTTGCTGCTAAAGTCTATAGAGTTGGTATCTTTATGCATGGTAAAAAGCCATCGCTAAAACAACTTATTCAGTGGGCACGTTATAAATAAAATGTTGAAAACTATCAAGTAATTTGCTATGTTCGTGAATATAGTAAAATATTTCGACGAAAAATTCGTTAAATAATTGATATGTTTTGTACCTTTGCAAATTGATAAAACCCGCTACAATATAAAATGAGACAACTTAAAATTACAAAATCGATTACCAACCGTGAGAGTGCTTCTCTTGATAAGTACCTTCAGGAAATAGGTCGCGAAGATCTAATAACTGTAGAAGAAGAAGTAGAGTTGGCCCAGCGAATAAAACAGGGCGATGATTCAGCTCTCGAAAAGTTGACACGTGCTAACCTGCGTTTTGTGGTATCGGTTGCTAAACAATATCAGAATCAGGGCCTTAGTTTGCCTGACTTGATTAATGAAGGAAATTTAGGTTTGATAAAAGCAGCGCAGAAGTTTGATGAAACACGAGGTTTTAAATTCATCTCTTATGCTGTGTGGTGGATTCGTCAATCTATTCTTCAAGCACTTGCCGAGCAATCACGAATTGTTCGTTTACCCCTTAACCAGGTCGGCTCTTTAAATAAAATCAGTAAGGCGCTGTCTAAGTTTGAGCAGGAACATGAACGTCGTCCTTCGCCCGAGGAATTGGCACAAACACTTGATGTGCCGGTTGAGAAAATCGCTGATACGCTGAAAGTTTCAGGCCGTCATATCTCAGTTGATGCTCCTTTTGTTGAAGGAGAAGACAATAGCTTGCTTGATGTGCTGACTAACGATGATTCGCCAATGGCCGATGCGTCTCTTACCCAGGAATCGCTTTCAAAGGAGGTTGACCGTGCATTGAATCAACTTCATGAGCGTGAGCGTGAGATTTTGAAAATGTTCTTTGGCATAGGATGTCAGGAAATGACTCTGGAAGAGATCGGTGATAAATTTGATCTCACACGCGAGCGTGTGCGTCAAATCAAGGAGAAAGCCATAAGACGCCTTAAAGGCCAGAAGAGTAAATTGCTTAAGACATATCTTGGACAATAATTTTATTTTTAGCCTATAATTTTTAATTGTGGCTGTACATCATAATCGGCCGGTGTAGGGTTTTATTATTTTAACCCTCACCGGTCAATTTGTTTTGCTGATATAAAAAATGAACACACTAGATGACATAGAAATTGAAACTCACCCATGGGAGCCGTTTATACCTGAGAAAGCCAGGGTGTTGATAATGGGAACGTTCCCGCCGCAAGCTAAACGCTGGTCAATGGATTTCTTTTATCCGAATCCTACCAACGATTTTTGGTTTATGATGGGGTTGCTTTTTGAAGGTGACAAGGATGCTTTTTTTGACCGTGCAAACAAAAGGTTTAAATTAGATAAAATCAAGGAACTGCTGACGAAGGAACAAATAGCTATGTTTGATACAGCCTATAAAGTGAGGCGACTAAAGGGTAATGCATCTGATAAATATCTTGAGATCGTGGAGCCTGTTGGATTGAAAAAGCTATTAGCGCAAATGCCCAGTTGTAAAACTTTGGCGACAACCGGCGAAAAAGCAGCCGCAGTTATAGCGAAATTGACCGAGACCGCTTTGCCCGGTATGGGGGAATTTGTAGAGAGTTTTAGTGGACTGACAATTTGGCGTATGCCTTCAACAAGCCGCGCATATCCGATGAAACTTGAAGTTAAGGCCCAATACTATAAAAAACTCTTTGATAGCCTGTAAGACTTGAGGAACAAGCTATATGTAATAGATACTGCGGACGTGTCTTACATAATAAGAGCCTGTCTAACGAAAAAAGTTAACGACAGGCTCTAAATGCAATCGATAAAGTATATGCGGCAACCTTTTGTGAAAAAGGGAGGTTGCCGCATTGTTATGTGTCGAAAAATCGCTTAGTCAAGATCTACTGCATAGTATTGTTTGCGTCCACCGGGATATGCTCCGGTAATAAACATTACATGATCGTACTCATCGCTGCTTATAATAGAATCGTATACTTTTTTTACGTCATCGGCCGAGTTTACCATAATATTATTGATGTCGAATATTATGAACCCATCGCGTATTCCTGCATTTTTGAATTTACCGTTGTTTACTTTAGCGATTCTAACACCCGAACGACGGTTGATAGATTTGAGTTCCTCGCTGGTCAACGGTTTGATAATGCATCCTAAATCACTTACATCACCCATTACTGTTACACCTGTGTCACCACGGCTGTTTTGTAGTGTTACTGATATATTTTGACGTTTATTGTCACGAATAACAGATACTGTAATTTTTTCACCGGGGCGGTGACGCGCCATTGATTCTTGAAGTTGAGCTGTATTGGTAGTAGTGGCATTGTCAATAGCTACAATTATATCATCGGCCTCTATGCCGGCATTGGCAGCTGCACTATTAGGAACTACATTCATCACTACAAGTCCTGCATTTGTGCCGGTAATGTTGCGCTCGCGTGCGAGTGCCGGTGTTAGTTCTCTAAATTCTACTCCAAGTACAGCGCGTTGAACTGTTCCATACTCCTTGATATCCTTTACAACCTTTTTTACTATTGAGGTTGGAATTGCAAACGAAGATCCTGAGTAGTTGCCGGTTTGTGAAAAGATTGCGGTATTAATGCCAACCAACTCTCCATTTAAGTTCACTAGCGCGCCGCCCGAGTTGCCCGGATTAATGGCTGCATCGGTTTGAATATAGGATTCAATACCACGTCGACCTTGGCCTGGGGTGAGGTTGCTTATATTACGGGCTTTGGCGCTTACAATACCTGCTGTTACTGTCGATGTTAATCCGAATGGATTTCCTACGGCAAGTACCCATTCGCCAATTTTTAGACCATCAGAATCTCCCATTGGAATAACATGCAGATCATCGGCGTCGATTTTGATAAGAGCGATATCGGTTGCTGGGTCGGTGCCTATAATGGTAGCGTCAAATGTGCGGTTATCGTTGAGGGTGACCTCAAGGCGTTGTGCTCCATCAATAACATGATTATTTGTGGCTATATAGCCGTCATTTGTTAGAATAACTCCCGAGCCAAGACCTGTTTGCTTTTCACGCGGTTCTTCGATAGGCTGTTGTCGGCGAGCCTGTGGACCAAAGAAAAATTCAAAGAATGGATCGCTCATTCCTTGTTGATATTGTTGTTGTGAGGATGGGGTTGAGTAGCTTTTAATACTCACGACCCCATTGACGGTAGATTCTGCCGCTGTGGTAAAATCTACAGCTTGCGCCTGGGTCTTGAACGGTACAACCGACACTACGAAAACGGTAGTGGCGAGTAGCGCTGTGGCTACCAGTGTGTTAATAATTGATTTGTTCATAGTAAATACGTGAATAATTAATTAATGGTTATGATTTTCTAACGCAAATTTATACGGTTTATTCTAATAGACAATATGTTCAGACGTCGGTTTATTTTTTTTTAGTAAAAAAATGAACTGTTGTTTCGATTTTTTACGTAAGTTTGCACAAGCCAACAGATCTGAACAGTTCATGATTAAGTTATAAAAAAATTCTTAAAGCAAGTCACGATAATGAAAACTGTCCGTAGCAACTTTATAGGGATAGGGTTAGTGTCGGTAATCATTGTTATGCAGTCGTGTGGATCTAATAAACGTGTAGTGCCATCAACGTCAAGACCACACGGCGTTTACGAGATTACTCTCGATGATTTTATTGGTGGCTCTACCAATACTGATCAACCGACTCAAGCCTCCGACCTCTCATCTAAGGCCCGAGCTGTAGTTGACGCTGCTCATGGATGGCTTGGCGTGAGGTATCGATATGGTGGGCAGGATCGCAGTGGCATTGATTGTTCGGCTTTGGTTATGAATGTTTATGGTGAGGCACTGGGCATCAAATTGCCTCGAACAACCAAGACACAACGTGAATATTCAACGGTGATTAAGCAGCGTGATTTACAACCGGGAGATCTCTTGTTTTTTGCCACGTCAAAAAATAAGAGTGGTATTTCACATGTGGGGTTATATGTCGGTAATGACCGATTTATTCATTCGTCGTCATCGAAGGGGGTAGTTGTAAGTAGTTTACGCGACAAGTATTATACATCCCACTATCACTCGGCAGGACGTGTTCCGGCAATGGAGTTGGCTTTTGTTCCATCAAGAAGCAACAAGAGGCCATCGGTCAATAACGACAGCCTCATGTTAATTCAAGCCAACTTGCTGGATGCGATATTGGACGCTACCATTGACTCTATTTATTCTATGCCGGTGGATAATGACCCGAATTTGGCGCCAGGCTTATAGTAGTGAAGCGCTGTCGGTGTCGAGATACATTCTGCAACCTGGACGAGTACGCATTATCGTTGATGGATACTTTTCACTTATTTCAGAATTAATGGTGTTATAGACGGCCTGAGCTTTGGTTTGGGCCGGTACGATACAAAATACATATTGTGCACTCATCAAAACCGGAATTGTCAAAGTAAAAGCTTGGGTAGGAACATCGTCAAGCTCTTTGAAACATCCATCGTGTACTTGCTGATTGCGGCATTTCAAGTCAAGATCGACCACTTTCATCATTGCCGGATCATTAAAATCGGCAACATGTGGGTCATTAAATGCTATGTGGGCGTTTTCCCCAATTCCCATACATGTTATATCTATACCGGTATTTTTGATAAGTTGTGTATATGATGTTATTGCCGATTCTGTATCGGTAATTTTATTAGGAATATAACTAACACTCTTAAACGGTACAAGATCGAAGATTCGTTTTCGTAGAAAATTGCCAAATCCTTGTGGTGCATCAGATTCAAGACCGATGTATTCGTCCATATGGAATGCATTTATACGATTCCATTCAATATCTTTATTTGAAACAAGTGATTCGAGAAATTCATTCTGGGATGGAGCTGCTGCAAAAATTATACCTATTGTCTCTTTGGTTTCCAATAGTTTTTTTATTGTAGCTGCAACATCGGTCGCTGCCTTTAGTCCCATCTCCCTACGTGTGGGAAATACCTCGTAATGAAGATTGTCAATTGTCATAGTCTTTATTTAGTATATAATTAATTCGTTAAATATTACTTGGATGACCAATAGGTGATTCCGTATCCCCACACGGAATACCATACCAGATATGCAAAGCATGGGATCAAAACCCAGTAGCCCATTTGTAGATTGTGGGTTGCATCGGCAATGTAGGCATAGATCTGTGGCATTATGGCGTTGCCACAGAGAGCCATTACGAGTAATGATGATGCAATTTTTGTAAATCGCCCCAAACCTCTTATTGCGTGAGGCCATATGCCGGCATATATCAGAGAATTTGGAAATCCTAGTGAAGCTAAAAGCCAGATCGATAATTTGGACTGGTGGCCAAGAATGGTTACATCCTTATCGATAAGCACTATTCCCATAGATAGCAATAGTCCAATGACGCTACATGCAATAAGAGCATTTTTTTGTGAAATAAATTTAGGAATAAGGCAAATGCCAAGAAGATATCCTATCAATGTCGCTCCAAGGGTGAATGATGGAAATACTTTTGCCTCTATAAGGTTTATTCCCATTGATCCGGCATAGTTTATAATAGTATCAATAGCAATTACTTGAGAACCTACGTGGAAGAATAGGGCTAAAACACCTAAAACCAGATATGGAAATTGAAGTACTGAATTTTTTCCTTGTGTTGAACGTAGAGTCTCTTCATCTTCGTTTTCGGGATTTATATCGGGTAATTTTGAGTAATATATAAAAATACCTATCGCTACAAGTAATATTGCCAATATTGTGTATGGTAATATTACACCGTTGAGAAGTTGTGTTAGAGCTTGCTCTTTGGCTTCACCACTAAGTAGACCTTTTTCAACATTCTCAAGTATCGATTTACTCTTTCCCAATACAACTGCCGAGAATATAAGTGGAGATACAATACCGGCAAATTTGTTGCATACGCCCATTATACTGATGCGTCGGGCGGCTGATTCTATAGGGCCAATGATTGTGATGTAGGGGTTGGCTGCTCCTTGTAATATTGCAAGTCCTGTTCCCATTGTGAATAGTCCTAACAAAAATACAGCGTATGTGCGTGATAATGCTGCAGGAACAAAAAGAGCCGCACCTATTGCTAAAAATAAAAAGCCATAGGACATACCTCGCTTGTAACCGGTCTTTTTTAACATAAATGCCACTGGTATTGACATTATCAAGTAGGCTATATAGAATGCAAAGGTGACGAAATAGGATTGGAAGGTGGTTAACTCACAGGCAATTTTGAAAAACGGAATTAGAATTGAGTTAACCCATGAAACAAATCCCATTATAAAGAATACAAGGCCAATTATGGCTATACCCACAACAAGATTGCTGCGCTCGGTTGACGAAGAGAGAGATTGTTTGTTCATTTATAGTGCTTTTGTTAATAATGTATTACTTGGTGACTGTATGATTAGCTGTTATTGATGATGCGTCCTCCAATCAAGGTTTGTTTTACTTTAATATTATCATCAAAAATTACTATATCGGCACGATATCCTGTTTTGATATGGCCTATCTCGTTTTCCATGCCAAGTATTCGGGCTGGGGTTGATGTAATCATTTTAATGGCGTCGGTAAGTTTTACTCCGGCCAAATTAATCATTGTCCTTACCAAGCGGTCGGCTGTTGCCACACTTCCGGCAAATGCTGAGCGATCCATTAGCTTGGCTACACCGTCTTCAACAATTACAGTTTGACCTTCGGTGAGACTCCCGAGACGGTATTCGCCTTCAGGCATCCCGGCAGCTCTCATTGAGTCGGTAATGAGCGCTATATGATCAGGACCTTTTATCTTCACGATAAGTTGAAGAAGCTCTTTGGGTAAATGTATACCATCGGCAATTATTTCAACGTCCATATCGTCAAGTAGGAATGCCGCTTCCACGGCTCCTCCATATCTGAAAGCGTTGCGTCGCGTTACCCCCGACATTGCCGAGTACAAGTGGGTCATAAGTGAATATCCTGCTTCATGTGCGGCTATAACTTGGTCGGTAATGGCTTCGGTGTGGGCAACAGAGGCTATAATGCCACGTTTCTTAAGTTCATGTCCAAATTCAAGTGCTCCGGGTAATTCAGGTGCTACGCTCCAACGTTTGATGTCGTTTGTGGCATTGAATATCGAATTGTAATGTTGGGGTGTAGGGTTTTTGAGGTTAGCAGGATCTTGGGCTCCTCGTTGATTATATGCGAAATATGGTCCTTCAAGATGGAAGCCAAGCATGCGTGCACCATCGGTGTTAAGTTTAGCTGCTTCTTTATAAGTTTCGAAAGTATTGAATAGCTCTTCATCGGGACATGTTAAAGTGGTTGGTAGAAAAGCAGTGGTACCAAATTTTGCATGTGTACGGGCTACGGTTAAAT
>CANOKG010000016.1 GCA_947566655.1 uncultured Muribaculaceae bacterium
CCTTTCGACTCCGTGGCCAAAGGCGGCACACTAAAAGTGATGCTCGGCGCCGAACCCAACACACGAATCACCAAATAACTCTTTTAAATATTAACATTACTCCAGCAGTACCTTAGAGTGTGTTTGAATATGACAGCCAACAAACATATACGTTACGCCATAGGCGCCGACATAGGAGGTAGCCACCTCAGTTCGGCAGTAGTGGATCTGCAATCGGGAGAACTGATCACCCGGCCTATTACCACTCCGGTCAACAGCCGGGCCTCAGCTATGGAAATAGCTGAAGCATGGGCTTCCAACCTGCTTGCATCGGCCGAAGCATCACCTGAGAAAGTAGTGGCAGCAGGGCTGGCCATTCCTGGCCCGTTTGACTATACCGGTGGCGTATCATTGATTTCAGGAGTAGGCAAATACGATAGTATCTTCGGGCTTGACCTGCCAAAAACCCTCCCCGCCATGCTCGCCAAAGCAGGTATAGGCAAGCTACGGTTTGTCAACGATGCCTCAGCTTTCGCTTTAGGCGAATGTCTCGGTGGAGCTGCAACTGATGATAACCGCGTCATGGCTCTCACTCTCGGGACCGGAGTAGGATCGGGATTCGTGGCCTCCGGGAAGCTTGTGGAAAGCGGCGATACAGTTCCCGCCAACGGCTGGGTCTATTGTCTGCCATTCGGGGAAGGCATAGCCGACGAGGCTTTCTCCACCCGGTGGATAGTCAACCGTTACCGCCAGCTTACCGGTGTAGCTGTAGCAGGCGCCAAGGATGTGGCCGACCTATGCCAATACGACCCCGCCGCCAGGCAACTCTTTGAAGAATATGGCTGTCGCCTTGCCGACTTTGCAGCACCGTTGCTACGGCAGTTCAGAAGCGATACCCTTCTCCTCGGCGGCAATATATCGCGAGCCTACACCCATTTCGGCAAAGCCCTCGCTAATAGATTTGACGAAAAAGACTGCAAGGTCAATGTCAAAGTGTCCACATTGCTTGACAACGCAGCACTGGTAGGTGCGGCATCACTGTTTATTTGAGAACTACGCATTTTGAAAAAATATCCTACATTTTTGAAAAAATCAACCCATCTGTTATGTCTGAATTAAGAAATACGACGCAATACCTCCTTCCGGTTACAAAACAAGCCCAACCAGGTTCCTACGATCCGTACCCTGTACATGATCTCGGCCACGACAAGATACATTGCGATTACGACTCTTTGGCCCGCCGCCTTGCCAACCACAGGAATGTAGTGATCGACGGCTACATAGGCATACGGTTTGATGACTTCGCCACCCGACTCGGCAAAGCCTTGGCAGCCATAGGCATTATACCCCTTTGGTGGAACACCTCGGCAGCCATCAAGCCCGAAGACGAGATAGACGACTTGATCAAACCGTTTCTCGGAGGAGACGACCCCATATTCGGATACCGTGCACCGCTCACTCTCTACAGTTTTTTCGAGATGGAAAAACTACGCGACATCAAGCCCGACCCCGCAGCCGGGATGAACATACTCATAGGCTACGGAGCCGCTCTCGCAGGATGGGATGCGGAGACCGTGTACATTGACCTGCCAAAGAACGAGATCCAGTTCCGAGCTCGCAGCGGAAGCATACTAAACCTCGGCGCCACCAAAGCCGCTCCACCCAAGAAAATGTACAAGCGATTCTACTTCATCGACTGGGTGGTGATGAACCGCCACAAGAAGTCAATCCTGCCCGAAATTGACATTTACGTCGACGGCCAGCGCGAGGACGTGATCACATGGGCCGAAGGAGCCGACCTACGAGAGGGTCTTGAACGGTTGACCCGCAACGGATTCCGGGTTCGTCCCTGGTTCGAACCCGGTGCATGGGGCGGGCAATGGATAAGGGAACACATACCCGCTCTCCCCCACGATGTACCCAACTACGCGTGGTCCTTTGAACTGATAGTACCCGAAAACGGAATCATATTCAGCAGCGACAACAAAATGCTTGAAGTATCGTTTGACACCGTGATGTTCCAGAACGGGCGCAATGTGGTAGGACAGAAATGCTATGACACCTACGGCGATGAATTTCCCATACGCATGGACTATCTCGACAACTTTGACGGTGGGAACCTGTCGATCCAGTGCCATCCACGACGCAGCTACATACAGAAAAACTTCGGTGAGGTCCTCACTCAGGAAGAGACATATTACATACTCGACACACGCCCCGATGCCGTAGTATTCCTTGGATTTCAGCCCGACATTGACCCCGAGAAATTCCGCGCCGCCCTTACCGAGAGCTTTGAGAAAGGCACGGAACTGGATGTACCGCGCTATATCAACTCAGAGCCCTCAAAGAAGCATGGTCTGTACCTCATACCACCGGGCACTCTCCACAGTTCGGGCCGCAATAATCTCGTACTCGAAATAAGCACCACCCCCTACATCTTCACTTTCAAGATGTACGACTGGCTATCACTCGACCTTGACGGCAAACCACGCCCACTGAATATAGCCAGAGCCATGGACAACCTGTACTTCGACCGCAAGGGCAGCAAAGTGAGCAATGAATTGGTGTCCAAACCCGCACTCATGGAAACCGGCACAGGATGGGAACTTTGGCACCTGCCCACCCACCGTAACCATTCCTACGATGTACACCGCTACAAAGTCAACACCGGTTCAGGAGTTGAAGTCCTGACTGAAGGCAAGTGCCACGTACTCAACTTAGTGGAGGGAGAAAGTGCCGAAGTCATCACACGCGAAGGCGAGAAATTCCATCTCAACTACGCCGAAACCCTCGTAATCTCTGCAGCAGCCCGATCATACCACATAGTCAATACCTCGGGCCGCGACATAATGATGGTCAAGGCCTTCATGAAGTAAACCCCGTAATTAACAGGCAGTACTACTTACCAATGGGTGTCGGCTTTATGGTTCATAAAGCCGACACCCATTGGTAAGTTTAGGTTCATGGAGCTTGCAATAAATCTTTCACATGTTTTTTCAGTATGTGATGTGCGGGAGCTGCCATATCACCATGATTGTAGCCATCCAATTCATAAATAAAGACATAAGGATGCCCTGTAAGTTTCATCATTCTCCACATATAGGCATTTTCTTCATATCTCCCGTAAAGTTCCTGTTCCCGGTCTCCGGTAATAATCACATAGGGAGGGGCATCTTTCCTTACATGATAAAGAGGAGCCAATTCATCTACCACAGGGGTTAATGGTGACAACCCATTTCGTTCTCTATGGGCAAAATGTGTTATTACCTGTCCGCTGAATGGAATAAGACCTGAAAGAGAGTCACAATCTTTACCATATTTATTGAGCCATTTTTTATCGAGCCCAATCATACTCGTCAAATATCCTCCGGCCGAGTGTCCCGACACAAATATTTTATTGGGATTACCTCCATATCTGGCGATACTGTCCATAACCCAAGCCGTAGCCGCTGCCGCATCATCAATACAGTCAGAAAGGCTGACGTTGGGAATCAGCCTATATTTCGCTGCTACAACTACATACTCTCCGGTCTTGAGTTCCCGGGGTATAAACTTATCTCCTCCGGTCAATCCACCACCGTGGAACCAAATGATTACGGGCAACTCTTTTGTCCTATCTTCGGGATGATAGATATCGATTACACATCGGGACTCATGCTGGCGATATGGCACATCCTTTGTAATGATAAAATCTTCCGCAATCATAGGGATAGAAGATATAATCAACATGGCTGCCAACGCTAATTGTCTTATTTTCAATCTGATCATATTACTATTGATATTTAATTACAAATTCAGATTAACGAATGATATCGGTGTAAACATAGTTGGTCCAAGACCAAACACGCTCTTAGAAGTCGCTGAATAGCTCGGGCTTGATGACAATACCTACACGTAGCTGACTATGGTATTGCTTATAATCGAGTAACCCCTCACCATATCCGTTATAATATTGCAGGAAAAGAAACTGGTTATGTTTCGGATTAAGCCTGAAAGCCAATTCAAAGATAGTGTTTAGGTTAAACGGATTCCAACTTTTACGTTTCACCAACACCAGGCTTCCGCTCCACCGGCGGTTATTACTTAACACCGATGTTCCTACTTGATATATTCCGGCATATTTCAACAGATCGCGGTTATATTTGCCATCAACTATGGGTATCCAGAACTTTCCATGAACCATAAGGTTGTCATCAATAATGATGTTGGCGCCAACCGATACTTTATTCCATGATCGGGACCATATACTGTCGCGTCCGTTGCTCTCGTGCTCGATCTGTAATGTAAGTTTTCCGATGAATCTATCCTGTGAAAACAAAGGTTTACAAATGCCTATTCCGGGATTAAAGTTCAGATCGGTCATAGGCAATGAGTTTTCGAGAACATTCCAGAACACCTTCTGGGTATAGAACAGATATAGATAGGTATTCCAAGGCAGTGTCGACTTGGTAAGTTTTTGGGCTATTGATATCTGAAACTTTACATTGGTGTTTTTATTGGTCATTTTCTGGCCTATTGCAGGTCCAAAGATAAAGTAATTGTCTTTATACAACCCGAAGTATGGCCCTGAATCAAATGCCCTACGAACGCTGTCGGCATTAATCTTTGCTTCACTTGCTACCGGAACGATCTGAGCGGTAGCCGGCACTACACATGCTATAACAAGAAAAATATGTAATAAATGGCGAAGTTTCATCAACAGCAATTGAACTTGTTAGAATATATGCTTGGTTATCAGTAAAAACAGGGAAAGACGAGAATCTTGTTTCACGGTTACAAAGATAAGACTATTCGGCCAATCTTCGATAGTTCATTTTTCTCCAAAATTATACCCAAAAGGCAACATCTCGGTATTAAATGGTAACACGGCGAGTAACGGTACCAACTTTGAGGATGTAAATACCACGAGCCGATATTTTAGTGCGGGAAGTCCCTACGGGCAAATTCTTCTGGGCTATCAATTGTCCTAATATAGAGAAAATCTTCACAGTAACCGGTTTGGATGTTGTAACATAAACATATCCTTCACGCACACTTATATCCAATACTTCCACATCTTCACGACCATCGGGAATCACGAGCTCACTCGCGACCTCCTCCCATTGTCGCTGAGCATTCACTCCCGGGGCGCTCAGTATCAACAACATCAAAATCGATATGATGATTTTTCTTATCATAATTATAAGTTAGCTACAAAGGTAATAAAAAACTCGGTAAAATAAAGAATGATTTCTTATCTTTGCATTTCCAACCTCTATGACTATGAACAATAACAAGTTTACAACTCCCGAAGAGGACCAGATTATAGAAGCCGCTTTCCAGGATGTGCTTGACGGATACCTGGCCAGCAACCATCGTAAGAAAGTCGAAATAATAAAACGCGCCTATAAATTTGCCCAGGAAGCACATAGCGGAATACGCCGTCGCTCGGGCGAACCATATATCCTACACCCTATCGCGGTTGCCAAAATAGCCTCTCAGGAGATTGGACTCGGTTCTACGTCAATATGTGCGGCTCTGCTGCACGATGTTGTTGAGGACACCGACTACACTGTCGAAGATATAGAACAACACTTCGGGCCAAAAATTGCTCAGCTTGTGGCCGGTCTTACCAAGATTTCGGGCGGAATATTCGGTGACAAGGCTTCAATCCAGGCCGAGAATTTCCGCAAACTTCTCCTTACAATGAGCGAGGATATACGCGTTGTGTTGATAAAGATGGCCGATCGTCTCCACAACATGCGCACTCTCGGCTCAATGGCGCCCAACAAACAATACAAAATTGCCGGCGAGACGCTATACATATACGCTCCATTGGCCCATCGCCTGGGGCTCTTTGCTATCAAGACCGAGCTTGAGGATCTGAGTTTCAAATATGAGCACCCCGATGCCTATGCACGAATAACTAAACAGATTGCCGACTCCGAATGCTGCCGTTCAAGTGTTTACAAAGACTTCTCCACTCCTATTACTCAGCGTCTTAAAGAGATGGGGCTGAAATTTGAAGCCAAGGCGAGAGTAAAGTCGGTCTACTCCATCTGGAACAAGATGGAGACCAAACACATTCCGTTTGAGGAGGTCTATGACCTCTATGCGATGAGAATCATCTTCGAATGTGATGACCCCGGACGAGAAAAAGCCCTTTGCTGGGAAATATACTCAGCTATAACCGATCTCTATCGACTGCACCCCGACCGCACCCGCGACTGGATAAGTGTTCCTAAGGCCAATGGTTATCAAGCGTTACATCTCACCGTAATGGGTCCCGATGGCAACTGGATAGAAGTACAGATTCGCTCACGCCGCATGGACGAAATTGCCGAAAAAGGTTTCGCGGCTCATTGGAAATACAAGATCGGAGACAGCGACGAAGAATCAGAACTAAATGCCTGGTTGCACACTATCAAAGATATTCTCGACAACCCCGAGCCCAACGCTATCGACTTCCTCGACACGCTGAAATTAAATCTCTTCTCACGCGAGATTGTTGTGTTCACACCCAAAGGTGAACTAATCACTCTGCCCAAAGATGCCTCAGTGCTCGATGTCGCTTTCTCCTTGCACAGCCATATTGGGTGCCACTGTATAGCCGGCAAAGTCAACCATAAGCTTGTTCCTCTGAACCAGAAGCTTAAGAGTGGCGACCAGGTCGAGGTTCTTACCTCACAGTCACAGACACCAAAGCCAGAGTGGATGTCGTTTTTGGCAACGGCCAAGGCCAAGACGGCCCTTCGACAAGCCCTGCGCCGCGAGCAACAGCCAGCCATAAACCGTGGCAAAGAGATTTTTGCCAAATTTCTCGAAGAATACGCTATCTCCGACTCCAACGATGTCATCACCAAAGCGATGGGTATCTACGAAGCAGCCAATCGCGACCAGCTTTACTACATGCTTGGAAATGGAGATATTTTACTTACCGATGCTATCGCTAAGAAACTGAAACGACAGGGACAAAACAAAGAGCGCAGCCTGTTCTCCAAGATAATTTTCCGCATTCCCGGAATGAAATCTTCTACCGAAACTGAAGAAACGCCCCAACTACAGCCCAACACTCCTATCAACATGAAGGAGACCTATCTGCTCACATACGATGACAAAGGTGCCAACTTCAAGTTTTCAGGATGTTGTTGCCCTATTCCGGGTGACGAAGTGATAGGATTTGTCGACGACAATAACGAAGTGACAATACACGTGCTCGACTGTCCGAGAGCTCTCGCCATGAAAGCCAGCTATGGCCCGCGTATCGTATCCACACGCTGGGCCGAGGTACAAGGCAAGTTCCTTGCACGAGTACACATTGAAGGGATCGACCGTTTCGGTATTCTCCAAGAACTCACACAGTTAATCTCCAACCACTTGAATATCGACATAAGACGTCTTAACATTGAAGCCCACGACGAAGTGTTTGACGCCGACCTCTCTGTACTAATCGAAGATGCTGCCGTTGTCAACGACCTTTGCAACAAGATAAAACAAGTCGATGGCGTTACAAAAGCTACCCGCGTATGATCAAAAAGTATTTGACCCGATACAACCTGTCACGTGCTATCCTGTATATCGTAGTGATAAGCATCGTGGTGTATTTCCTTCCACGCACCGATGGAGTGAAACTTGCCTACGAGCCTGGACGTCCATGGATACACCCGCTGCTCACTGCTCCGTTTGACATTCCTGTTTACCGCGACTCGCTATCGACCAGGGCTTTGATCGATTCGATCGATGCCACCTACGCTCCCGTCTATAAAATATCGTCTGAACCTCGCGACTCGCTTGCTTCAAACATATTAAGCTATCGCCAACTGCCGATGTCTCAACGTCACAAACTTATAGAACTAATTGACTCTATCTACAATCGCGGCATCGTTGACCATGAGACAGCTAATATCATCAATCACCGCTCCCACTACTCTCTGATTCAGCAACACGTTATCACGCGGCATGATGTTTCACAAATCCTGACCCAACGCCAGGCCTATTCCATGATCGACAGCTTAGTGCGCGACCAGGCAAGCCGGCATGCACTGCAGCAGATACAACTATCCAGGCTCCTAACCCCTAACCTGTCGTTAGACACAGTGCAGAACAACCGGTTATATAATGAACTCATCCAGCCCGTCACGGCAGCCATAGGTGTTCTGCAACAGGGCGAACGCATAATTGACCGCGGAGACATCGTCACACCCCAGCTCGATACAATTCTATCTACCTACGAGGCTATGGCGGCCGACAGGTTCAGCCTTACCTCAGGCCAGCAACTTCACACCCTCATTGGCCAGATTCTCATGGCCTTGATTGTCATGTCGCTCGTCTACACATTCCTTTACATCTACCGCCGCGACATTTATGATAATCTGCGATCATTGATGGCCATAATGACTCTTACCGTGGGATTCTATGTACTTGCAGTCGTTGCTCTCGGCGCACTCCCGCTTGGTATCTTTCTCGTTCCGTTTGCCATGATGGCAATTCTACTGGTTGTGTTCTTTGATCCTACAACCGCCATGTTCATGTACTTGATTGAGATCCTTACATGTGCATGTATAACAAATTACACACTCGAATTTATGTTTATAGAGATAGCGGTTGGTATGGCAACGATATTCACCATGCACGAACTTTCACGGCGTTCACAACTGCTACGCACGGCCATAGTGGTATTCATAGTCTATATTCTCTCCTACGTGGCTATTGACCTTATGGCCACAGCAACTCTAAACACTTTCTCGTGGACCATAGTAGGATATTTTGCAATCAACATGGTGTTGATAACATTTGCCTACATCTTGATTTTCATCTTTGAGAAACTGTTTGGACTCATATCATCGGTAACTCTGGTTGAACTCAGCGACATCAATAACCCGCTACTGAGACAACTCTCCGAACAATGTCCCGGAACTTTCCAACACTCCATGGCCGTAAGCAATCTGGCATCAAACGCAGCCGCACGCATAGGTGCCAATGTCCTTTTGGTTAGGGCCGGAGCGCTATACCATGATATCGGAAAAATCAACAATCCGGCTTTCTTCACCGAGAATCAATATGGAGTCAATCCCCACGATGCACTAAGCCCCGAGCAGAGCGCTCGCGTGCTACACGCCCACGTTACCGATGGCCAGCGAATGGCCGATAAAGCTAAACTTCCACGCGTGCTCAGCGACTTGATATCCCAGCATCACGGTGCCGGCAAAGCCAAATATTTCTACACCAAGTATTGCCAGCAACATCCCGATGAACTGATCGATGATGCTCTGTTTACCTATCCGGGACCCAACCCCCAGACCCGTGAAGCATCACTGCTCATGATGGCCGACTCGGTAGAGGCAGCCTCGCGCTCCATGACCGACCACTCGCCCGAAGCCATATCACAACTCGTAAATAAAATCATCGATAGCCAGGTCGACGACGGGTTACACCGCGAAAGCCCCCTGTCGTTCCGCGATATTCAACAAGCCAAGGAATCGTTTATAGCACGCCTGCGCACGATGTACCATTCACGCATCGCCTACCCCCCAGCACCAAAGAAATGAGTAACTCCAACACCAACGGTGATACCTCACGCAAAAACCGCCCGGGTTTACTATCACGAATTACAACCTTTGCAATACGACGCTGGCAATACTATTCAGAAGGCGTCTGGACCGATACGCGCCGCACTTGGAGCGTAAGACTCATCAAGACTCTTAACCTATCGGTGAGATCATTTCTCGACCGCGACCTACAGTCACAAGCAGCTGCAATGACTTTCAAGACACTGTTAGCCATCGTGCCGGCACTCGCCTTGATATTTGCCTTTGGAAAAGGTTTTGGCCTACAGAACCTGTTGCAAAACCAGTTGGCCCATTTCTTTCCGGTGCAAACCGATGCTCTTAATAAGACTTTCAGTTTTGTTGACAGCTACCTCGCAACATCGAGCGAAGGCCTATTTGTAGGGGTCGGAATTATTTTCCTGTTATACACACTTATCTCCCTACTTAGTTCGGTCGAAAACTCTTTCAACATCATATGGGGTATAAAACGTGGTCGCTCCTTAGGGCGAATGATCACCGACTACACAGCTATACTGCTCATACTTCCCGTTCTGCTGCTCTGTTCAAGCGGCATTACGGTATTCATGAGCTCGCTGTTACAAACTGCATTGCCGTTTAAAGAGCTTACTCCGTTGATAAGTGCCATAGTCGACTTCATCGGCATTGCTTTAGGATGGCTCTTCTTTGCCGGAACCTATACACTGATACCAAATACCCATGTCAAATTCAAGAACGCTTTAATTGCCGGCATTCTTGCAGGCACGGCCTACATCTTTTTACAATGGCTCTTTGTCACCGGACAAATCTACGTGACGCGATATAACGCCATCTATGGAAGCTTCGCTTTCCTCCCACTGCTACTGCTATGGCTACAGCTCGTGTGGCTGATCACTCTTGCCGGAGGCGTTCTTTGCTACGCATCCCAGAGCATCTATGAGTTCAGTTTCAGTAACGAAATAGCAAAAATATCAATCAACTATCGATTCAGAATAATTCTTAGCGTGCTTCTAATCTCAATAAAACGTCGCGAGCAAGGACTGAAGCCAATTGATGAAGGCACCTTGTCATCGACCTATGGCTTGCCTATATCTCTGGTAACCAAAGCTGTCAACGACCTTGTCGATGTCGGGCTTATGGAACGTGTAATCGTTACCGGTGACATCGAATCACCGTTAAGAGGTGTAGCCCCGGCTCTTGACACCAACACAATCACTTTAGGACTTGTGATCGACCGACTTACGGGTACCGGATCGACCGACTTCATCCCCGGCTTCGAGCAACGTTTCAAGTCAATAATCGACGCAGTCAACGGCATCGATGCCAAGACTATAGCTACAGCCAACCAAACCCTGCTGCGCGACCTCACGCTCGAAGCCTGAACCCCACTGTTTAGAACTTCAACGAGAGACCGAAGAGCCCACGCAGGCGCTGGCCGGGAAGTCCCGATGACAACAGATAACGGCGCTGGCCGAGTCCTTCGAGACGTACAAATACACCCACCTCATCGGTAATAGCATAATTAGCCGAAAAGCGTGCTGAATTGATACGTCCTAATTTCAAGAAATCATAGGTGGTGACTATAGGCTCGCTCTCATCGCTCTGCAAAGTTGTCATGTTGCAAATCTTTCGACCCAACCTCAACTCGTAACCAGCCTCAAGTGTCAACTCATCTATAGGACGCCATCTTATGAAAGCATCAACTACCTGGCGAGCGCGATCGTTCCATTTATAGTAGGCATGGTTGACCCGATTGCTTATAACACCCTCGATGCCGGCTCCAATACCAAAACGGTCGCCATTCTCATATTTCATCTCAGCATGGTAGTAGGCTGTATTTATGTTTGTTGATGCAAAAGTACTTACACCATCGGCTATTGTAGGCAACGCCCAGTTTGAAGCCTTCGCAAAACCGCCTCCGGCAGTGAGACTGAACCCCTTGAACGGACCTATCGACAGGCCACCTTTTATATCACCGTCAAGAAACGACGGACGTGCAGCCGACAATGGAGCCCCATACCGGCTACGGTCATACAACGTTCCAAGAGTATTGAGCGTTGTTCCGCTCTCTACTGTGGCATATACCAATACATAAGGCGACATGTGCCAGTTTAACATTCCGCGGGCACCAGTATTCGTACCGTTCAGACTGCCCACTCCAAAGTCAAATACCGGACCGATGTGGCCATTGAAGTGCTCACCGGCAAATCGGAATCCGGCGCCAACACTAACCACTCCCCGGTAATTCTTACCTCGGTCATAGAACTCAGCTACTCCGGGCAGATATAGATAATGCCGGTTCAGCGACGCCGCCTTATATTCTATGCTCACCGACATTCCAAAATCACGGCTGAACATCAATTGACCCATTGCAGCCACCCTACCCGACAGTTCTTTCAGACTCTCAGTCGATTCAACCTCCTGAAGAATGAATCCCGAGGGTAGAGACAGTTTACCATATCCGAAGTGATCGAGGTCTCCTTCTATGGCATATCGGCTTGCCGACTCGTCGACCGTAGATTGCCACTTCATCGACAATCGATAGTCGGTGACATTCTGAGTCTTTGGCTTCATTATAGAACCGGGATAATTGAAATGTGACAGATAAAGTGAAGTAGCGGCCGACAGTACACCGGCATTAGAGACAGTAGCAAAGTCGAGACCAACCTCAAAATCGGTGGTAGTCAACCGGCGACGACCGGCATCTTCTGAAATTTCGGTCGGAATGTAGCCCCGGTATGAATTGCGGTTCAACTGAGTCATGGCAGCCAATCTCGTTGTCCTGGTACTTACAAGGCGATAGCCTGCCGATACCCCCAAGTCGCCCCAAGGCAAATAACCGGCCACAAGATAGCCATCATAGGGCGAAGCCTTGTACAATGGGTCACCGCCAACAGGTTTCAAAGTTGTTATCATAGGCGTGACGGCCACCGGCAATAAAGTACCGTTGTACCGCAGTGTCGACTGCGGAAAACTTTTCAAAACCGCCCGTGGGGCGATATCCAATCGCGAAGCAGCCCTAACCTCAGGTTGCAACTCTACAGTGACATCAACATCCTTGGTATAGTCGCGTGCTGCGATCTTTGTCACTGCCAGTATACAGGCAAGTATATATATTGTCGTCTTTTTCATAATTCTTAATTTCATTACTTTGAGTTTAGGCGAGACTCGATCATGTTGAAAATATCGGGTTCATTACCGGGATAGTTATCGCGAAGACTCTTCAAATATTCCTCGGCTTCAAATTCATCGCCCTGTTCGCGATAAAGATCACTCGTCAAGATGTATCCCCGGGCAAGCCAATAACTGTGGGGAGTATTAGAATCCACAAGCTTGTTTACAGCCTGCCATGCCCGGGTTTTATCACCTTTTTCATAATAGTGAACAGCCAGATAATACAGACTCTTAGCACCGATCAGATCGGCCGGATTCTCCGACAATTGCAACCAAATCTCGGCTGCCTCTTCACTTCTATCGGTATTATTCAAGGCAATAGCTTTGGTAAAACTTATCTCGCTTTGTTGACCGGCGCCCAACGATGTTGATGACAACAATTTGTCGGCTATTACGATAACATCGTCATAACGCGACAAATCGCGCGATGCATGCAACATTCCCATTCGGCCATGATTGAGCTGACTTTGGGTGGAAGCTCGCCTTTCAAGTTGTTGATAACTTTCCAATGCAGCAGGAACGTCGCCCAATGCCATCTCTGCATCGGCCTTGACACTCAGAGCCTCAGCAATAAGCTCGCCATCGGGGTAATCGGTGACAATACCTGTTGCATACTCCAAAGCCTTGGTATTGTCGCCCTCAGTTTCATAATGCTGAGCCAGCAACAACATGGCCTGAGGAGCATATTCACCACGTGGATAACGTGACAGATACCGCTCCCAACCACTCTTGTCACGTGCCGCTGAGAAAGTGGCACGGTCAATCTCCGACGGGTCGATAGCCGGTGCATTAGGAACCTTGTTCATAAAAGCTACAAATTCATCGAGCCGTCCCTGCTCGGCAGCCAGCGACTGCATGTAGCGCGCAGCCAAGGTAGCTTCCTGTGACGGCGAATTTTGCTTTATAAGCCTGCTGTAGGTATCGTAGGCATCACGCGGTCGATCGCTGCTCGACTGCAGAGACCCCATGAGCAAAAGTGCCTGTCGGGCATGGGCTGTACCCTTGTAATCACGTTCTACTCGGCTGTATATAGATATTGCCTCATCGACTTTTCCACGCGTGCTATAACTATCGGCAATATCAAGCAATGCTTTTGGCACCAGCGGCGATGTGGGGAAACGCGCTATCATATTGTTAAGTCCATCCACGAGCCCCGTAGGACTACCTTGCCAACCTTTGATAACAGCACACTGATACATCGGGTAATCGGCGCTTGTCGGATCTATCCTTATTGCCTTGTCATAGTAGTAGAGCGCATCATCAAGTCGTCGGGCGGCATACTGGCAGTCGGCTACGCGACAATCGGCATCGGCCTCCATAGCAACCGACAAGTCGCGTTGTTCAAGCAACTGCCTGAAGCTATCAAGCGCCTTGTCATACTGATGCCTTGCAAACTGTGTATAACCCAAGTCATATAGCGCTATACTGCGGTTGGCAGCACTTTTGCCGGCCCGTGTAAGATAGCCGGTATAACATTTTTCGGCCTTTTGATACTCACCTTGCCGATAATAACAGTCGCCTTCGAGGAGTTCACACTCGTTTATAAGTTCACTGTTACCGGTTTTTATCGCACGTGCATCAGCAAGATAGGTAAGAGCTTCGACATAATCACCGGCGGCCAATTCACGCTGTCCAAGAGTATAAAGCACCTGCTGTTTAGCCTCGAGAATGCGTTGTGATGGTGACTTGATTTTGTTGATACTTGCCAGTGCGGCATCATAGTTATCATCGTTCATGTAGCCATAGGCTAAATACTCCGATACCCGCGAACTGTAGCTCGACCGTGGAAAACGCTTCAGGAAAGCCTCGAAAACCGACACGGTATTACCAAACGGCATGCGGCCACCATCACAGCGCGCCACACAATAATTATAGTAGGCCTCTTCAGTAACACGCTCATCAGCATCGAGTTCCACGGCCTTATTAAGAGCTATGATTGCAGCATTGACATCACCTATATTCATATAGCTCTGCCCCATTGTCAACAACGCACTTTGTCCCATAGCATCATCAAGCACCGATGGCGATTTCAAATTCTCTATCGCCTCACGGTAGTCACCCGCTTGATATTGACACACTCCAAGAATATATAGAGCAGATGGCAGCACTTCCGAACCGGCCATGCGCCTATAGGCACTGAGATAGGTTACAGCTTCGTCGCTGTCTCCTTTCTTATATAGCGCTTCGCCGGCTATACGTGAGGCCTCGGCACGATATGACTCGGGGACATCGCGGTTTTCAATAAGCCTGCGTGCACTTCTGAGAGCCTTATCATTATCTCCTTGCATGTAATAAATTTGGCACAGATAGTAACGCGACAAAGCAGCGGGCATCTTTGTATCGGTAATAGGCTCTAAAAGCGAACGTGCCTGAGCATAGTCTCCCTTTACATAGGCTATATATCCGCGGTAGAAAAGCGCATTTGCTCCTTGACCGGTTCCTGCCAGTCGGGCCAATACCGAGTCGGCACGATCCAATTGCCCCAACTGAATCAACGCGATACCTATGTTGAGACATCGGAGCGCATCGGTAGACGAATCGAGCGCACTGTCGGGCACACGTTCATACCAATCCAACGCCTCAGCCCATTCACCTTTATCCATCAAGCAGTTGCCAATTACTGTGGCAACTCTATAGCGAGCGGTGGAATATGGATAGTTTACTAAGAAAACCGATAGACGATTTACTGCCTCGGGCCTGACATCACGTGCCAAAGCTAAAGCGGTCAATAGCTCCGACTTTTCATTAGGATCGGCAATGTGGTCATAGTAAGATAGTTGATCGACAGCACTGATGTTAAGCGACGCATCAAAATAGAACCCGCCGCGATCAAGATATCCCGGAGCGAGCCCCGAGTTAAACGAAGCAGGCTCAGCGCCCGATGCTCCTGTTGCACCGGCCATCGCCATTAAGATAAATAGTTTTATTCCTTTCATATTATAAAACTTTTGGGAGTTCAAATATAACTTCCTTGAAAGCATATGTGGCTGTTACACCATCATCGTGACGAAGGGTCAGATGTCCAGTCGGTGCCACCGACTCTATGGATGCCATGAAACGAGTTCCATCTGGTAACCGATAAGGGAATAAGCCTTGACTGCGCCATAGAGTCGCCATATAACGCTTTGCTATTGCTTGCCGCCCTGCCTCAGTCTCTACCTCGGTCACTAAATCCAATACCCGGTTGACAACTCGTTCGAGCAGATCTTTCAGATTATAATTTTTACCGGTCAACATACTCAAACTCATAGGGTTAGGAGCATCACTCCTGAACAGTGTCTGGTTTATGTTGATACCTATACCGGCAATGGACCCTACGACCGTCATCCCGCCCAACCTGTTTTCTATCAATATGCCACATATCTTGCTATCTTCATAGTAAATATCATTGGGCCACTTGATTGATAAACGTTTACTGTCGGGAACCAACCCATCGAGAGCATCCACTATCGCTAACGCCACCGCTTCGCTCACGGCATATTGTGTTGAAGCATCAATGCCTGCAGGACGCAACATCACCGAAAAGGTCAAATTAGTTCCCGGCTCAGCCTCCCAACTGTTGCCACGTTGTCCGCGCCCGGCAAGCTGACAATCGGTTACCACAACTGTGCCGTTTTCGGCATCGGCAAGATGTTGGCGCATGTAGGTATTGGTCGAGTCAACCTCGTCCAACCTTATTATTTTCATGACAGGCTTGATAGCTGTAATGTGCGTGTATCGTCATTGTTTACAAATAGTTTGACCCTTATGGCATCATCGGGCAACAATTCCTCAATACGCTCGGGCCACTCCAGCAGGCACAACACACCGGAGTCAAAGTAATCCTCGATACCCATGTCCAGAGCTTCGTCAAGATTCTCCAATCTATAAAGGTCAAAATGATAAATAAGCTCGGCCGTGGTGTCTGAGCGATACTCATTGACTATCGAGAATGAAGGTGAGGTAGCGACATCCTCGCTCACACCAAGCTCGCGGCACAAAGCGTTGATGAATGTTGTTTTACCCGCACCCATGTCGCCATAGAATGCAAATACAGTCGAGTCATCCATAGCCTCGACAAACTCACGTGCTGCACGTGGCAGATCTTCAAGTGTTGAAATAGTAATTGTCTTCATCGTGTCTTGGGTGAAAGTGTTACCAGCGGTACCAGCATCTCTTCCATCGAGATACCACCGTGCTGGAACGTATCGGTATAATATTGTACGTAATGATTATAGTTATTGGGGTAGGCGAAAAAATCGCGACCACCGGCAAATACATAGGTCGATGATATATTGGGTGACGGCAATCCAAACGCAGCCGGTGATTTGACCTCAAACACCTGCTTGGGATTATAGCTCAAATTTTTGCCTACTTTGTAGCGAAGATTGGTATTTGTATTCTTGTCTCCGACAACCTTTATAGGATTATCCACCCTGATGGTGCCATGGTCGGTAGTCAGAACTATGCGGTAACCACGATTGGCTATGGCTTTGAACAAATCGATAGTACCTGCATGCTGAAACCACGAACGCGTTATTGCCCTGTAGGCTGCATTGTTAGATGCCAGCTCGCGTATCATTTTCAGTTCCGTGCGAGCGTGTGACAACATATCGATAAAGTTCAGTACAACAACATTAAGCTTGTAATTGTCAAGGGTCGGGAGCTCGCGTGTAAGTCGTTCAACACCCTGCGAATCGTTGATCTTTGTATACGAAAATCTATCGCTGCGACGGTAACGTTCGATCTGGGTCTGTATAAGTGGTGACTCATTCAGATTCTTTCCCTCTTCCGACTCCTCATCGACCCACAGATCAGGAAACATTTTCTCTATTTGCAATGGCATCAAGCCCGAAAATATAGCATTGCGGGCATACTGAGTAGCAGTTGGCAGGATAGAGGTATAGAGCGACTCCTGAATCGAAAACGTATCGGCCAGCAATGGTTTTATAGTCTCCCACTGGTCGAGGCGGAAATTGTCGATAAGCACAAAAAAGAGTCTCTCGCCTTTATCCAGAAGCGGGAACACCTTGCGCTTGAAAACATCGGGACTCAACAACGGTCGCTCCGGATCATCACCCTCCCGGTCAAGCCACTCCCGATAATTGCGCTTCACAAACTTATAGAACTCACTGTTGGCTTCAACACGTTGCATCTCCAGAAGCTCGTCCATATTGGTCTCGGTCGAGGCCAACTTCAACTCCCAGTCGACCAACTTGCCATACAGAGATTGCCAATCGCCCAAAGTCGACGCCATCGAAATCGCCTGACCTATCTCGGCAAAATCCTGACGATAGCCCGTAGAAGCCTGCTCCGACATGAGCCGGTTGCTATGCAGGTTTTTCTTTATCGACAGTAGTATTTGATTAGGATTAACAGGTTTGATTAGATAATCGGCTATGCGGTTTCCTACCGCCTGGTCCATTATATTCTCCTCCTCGCTCTTGGTAATCATTATAACCGGCACAGCAGGAGCCACACGCGTCAACATAGGCAGAGTCTCCAACCCTGTCAACCCAGGCATATTTTCATCCAGGATGATAAGATCAAACGGCTCCTGCTCGGCAAGCTCTATTGCATCGCGACCCGAGCACGCCGTCATCACATCATATCCCTTCGACTTCAGGAACATGATATGGGGTTTCAGCAGGTCGATCTCATCATCGGCCCATAATATGCGGGAGTTACTCATTGCTTCTTTGGTTTTAATTTTCAAAGATAATTAAAAATTCGTCAGGTGCTTACTTTTGGGCATTATTTTTTGCTAAAAGTAAGCATCTGACGAACATCAAGTATATCTTAGAGCCTGTCTGGTTTTAACACACATACTCTAAAAGCCCGGGTATTAAAGCTTTTCGAGCAGGTGCTTAGTGGCTCCTATCAACTGTGCATCGGTACCTTGCTGAACGTCTCCCGGGTTGTTATAGATTAACACGTCTGGGTTAAGTTGATGGTTTTCAAGCACTGTACCATCCATAGCCCGGGATGTTACCTGAGGTATACCGAAGTAGATCGACGGGTCGATCTGAGTTTCCCACCACACAGCGGTCATAGTTCCGGGTACAGGCGCACCAACGATATCTCCGATTCCGAGTGTCTGATAAACAAACGGAGTGCCGTGGGCATCGCTATAGTTGCTCTCGTTGACCAACATGGCCGACGGTTTGGTCCATTGTGAGAACGGTTCGCTGCCAATATACTTGTCGCGCGGAGTGAATCTAACATATTCCTTACCACTGAGCAGTTGGGCGATATCATTATGCAACCAGCCGCCACCGTTCCAGCGGGTATCAACTATCACAGCTTCGTGATTACGGTACTTGCCGAGCAACCGATCATATACCGTGCGGAAACTCGGGCTATTCATACCTTGCACGTGTACATAGGCAATACGACCGCCCGACACGCTGTCAACGATAGCTTCGTTGCGTTCTACCCAGCGCTGATACAGCAGCCCATTCTCAGTGCCTGCATCTATTGGCCTCACGGTTACTTCGCGTGTAGCACCGTCAATGCCTTTAACCGACAAGCGCACTTTACGGCCAGCCAATCCTTCAAGCAACGGATAGTAGTCGACACCGGCCTTTACAGGCTTGTCATCGATACTCATTATCACTTCTCCTGCAACAACATTGGCACTGCGTGTAGCCAATGGACTACGTGGCAACACTTCAGTCACCAACAGTCCGTCACCCTGATAGCTGTCATCGTAGAATGCTCCGAGCGATGCTGTCGACAACTGAGCGTAACCGGCCGATGTTCCCGAGCCGGTATGTGACGCATTGAGCTCACCAAGAATCTCACTCAGTAGATCGGCAAAGTCGCGGTTGTTATTTATGTAGGGCAAGAACCGCTTGTAGTGAGCTCCATATCCCTCCCAGTCGACACCGTGAAGGTTGGCATCATAGAACTTATCCTTAACCTGTTGCCACATGTGGCCATAGATATAGTCGCGCTCCAGCGACGGGCGGCGTTCGTAGATAGCCTCAAACTCTATAGGCTTCTGCTCGCCCGACGACAGTGTGATCACGCTCATGCCGTTACCGGTCATTGCATACAGCTTCTCTCCCTTTGAATCGGTTTCAAAACCACCGCCAAAACCGTGAACAAGAATCTTTGTTGATCCTTCGCGCATGTCGCGGCACATAAGATTGGTTTTTCCATCGGGCGACATTGCCACATAATAGAATTTTGTACCGTCGGGTGACAAGAAGTTGGCTCCTATATTGCCCGAAGTGGCTGTGAGACGACGTGTGCGGTAATGACGGTTGTCGAGATCAAACTCCAAGGGTTTTACGGCCGGCTTATCGGCCTCGGGAGCATCTTTCTTTCCTTTCTTCTTGGGTTTGGGCTTAGCAGCCTCGGCTATGCTGTCGGCACGCTCACGTTCCTTCTTGGCTATAGCGGCATCCTCCTCGCTCATGCCAAACTGATCCCAAGTCTCGGTGTCGAGGACCATAAGTATAACATCGTTCTCGTTACCCCAGCTGCCATGGCTCTTCATGCCATATTTGCCGGTCATATATGTAATACCCTTTCCATCGAGCACCCATTGCGGATTACCATCGCTGTAGCCGCTCTCGGTCAAATCAACCACTTTGCTTCCATCAGCAGCAACGAGCGCTATATCGCTATTGTTCCAGCCACCTATTCCTATATAATCGATCAATAGCCAGCGGCTGTCGGGACTCCAGGTAAACGATATGTCACCATCGGTATATGAGTAATTGAATTTGCCGTCAAGGGCCGTATTGACAGCCTTGGTTGCCAAGTCGATGACTTTAAGTTCCGTGCGGTTGTCAAGGAATGCGACTTTCTTGCCATCGGGGCTGAAGACAGGCTGCTGGGCCGGTGTCTCGCCCGAGTATAGGGGTTTCTCCTCGATCTCGGTAGCATAGGCAAACTCCTTCTCATCGGGGTTGGCAATAGTAGCTGTGAACAGTTGCCAACGGCCATCGCGGTCGCTGTCATAGACAAGTGTGCGGCCATCGGCACTGAAATCGACATTACGTTCCTGGGCAGGAGTGTTGGTGATGCGTTTGGTTGTTTTATATTTTGTATTGGTGACATAAACATCACCACGTATCACGAATGCAACCTCACTGCCGTTATTATTTACTGCCAAAGTTGTAGCTCCACCGTTCACGTATCGTTTTACCCTGTCGCTGTCATAGTCATCACCAATAATATTCACCTCAAGTTTTACAGGAGTCTTTCCGGGTACAAGAGTATAAATTTCTCCGTCCCAACTGAAAGCCAATCTATTACCGGCCTCATTCACCGACAATGAACGCACGGGGTGTTGGGTAAATTCGGTCAACTTGCGCTTGTTCGAGCCATCTACCGAACGCTCATATATATTAAGCGTACCGTCTTCCTCGCTTATAAAATAGAACGAATCTGAACCCTGCTTCCACACAGGATTCATATCATGGCCATTAAACGTTGTAAGTTGCTTATAATCGCCCGAAGGTGTCACCAACCACACATCAGACGTACCCGATGAGCGTTCGTGTTTACGATATACATTTTCAAATCCTTTACGGTCCTGATACAACATCCGGCCGTTTTTGTCAAAGCTTGCTGCCTGCACGGCCTGCGACATGTACATCTTTGGGCGCGGTGATACCGAGTCAACCGCTATAGTGTAAGCCTGGGCCTGGAAAGGACCTTGAATAGCCTCGCGCGAAGGATGCACATTGGCTTGAAATAGCAACGTACCGTTATCGATAAACGTCAATGCGCGCTCATGCCCGCTGTGAGTAGTCAGTCGGCGGGGAGTACCCCCCTTGGCATCGACGATATATAAATCGTCTGATCCCTCACGGTTACTGCGAAACACAATCTGCTTTCCATCGGGACGCCACACAGGGGCCGAATCATAAGCACCGTTGGTAGTCAACTGACGTGCATCGCCACCCGACGACGGCACTATGAAAATATCACCTTTATAAGTAAAGGCCACCTCTTTGCCATCGGGCGAGATTGCAACATCGCGCAACCACAAAGGGTGATCGGCATCGACCTCTACGGCCGATACAGCAACTGAAGAGACCGCCATCAAGGCTGCCCATAATACACGTTTTACCATAGCCTGTTAAATAATAATTGATTAGGCCGTAAAATTACAAAAATAAATTGAAATAAAGTGATAATAAACCTGAAATACCCCCTATTCCTCTAATTTTGATTAGAAGCTAAAAATTTAGGAGGTGTCTTAGAGTGTGTTTGAAATTAACTCGTATTAAGATTGAGAGTCAATTTTGAGAT